>JAIYAB010000211.1 GCA_027489275.1 Hyphomicrobiales bacterium | reverse complement strand
GCCGGTGCAATGAACGCCGCGGTGATGGCGTCGGGCTACGCCACGGGTGGACGCGAGGGCGCCCGCGCCGCTCTGGAAGGGTTCTGGCGTAAGGTTTCGGACGCCGCGCGTTTCAGCCCGTTCCAGCGCAGCCCGCTCGACGTGCTGCTCGGGCGATGGACGCTCGACAACTCGCCGCTCTTCGTGGCGATGGACCTGATGTCGCGCATCGTCTCGCCGTACGACCTCAACCCGCGCGGATCCAACCCGCTGGCCGACATCCTGGCGGAGGTGGTCGACTTCGAGGCCGTGGCCACGGGGCCGATCAAGCTGTTCGTGACGGCGACGAACGTGCGCACCGGCCGCGGCCGCGTCTTCCGCAAGGCCGAACTCACGCCCGACGTGCTCCTCGCGTCCGCCTGCCTGCCGACGCTGTTCCAGGCGATCACCATCGACGGCGACGACTACTGGGACGGCGGCTATTCCGGCAACCCGACCATGACGCCGCTGATCCGCGAGTGCGAGTCGCTCGACACGGTCCTCGTCCAGATCAACCCGATCGAGCGGCCCGGGACGCCGCGCACGGCTCGCGACATTCTCAACCGGCTCAACGAAGTGTCCTTCAACGCCGTCCTGCTGAAGGAGCTGCGCATGATGGCGCTTCTGCGCCGGGAGGCGATTCCCGGGAAGGGCGAGGGCGCGCGCTGGGCCGGCATGCGCCTGCATCGCATCGCGGGGGACGTCATGGTCGATCTCGGCTATTCCTCCAAGCTCAACGCCGAGTGGGACTTCCTGACCATGCTGCGCGACGAAGGACGCAAGGCCGCAGAGGCGTTCTATGCGGAGCACAGGGAAGCGGTGGGCCAGCGCTCCTCGCTCGACCTCGACAGCTTCATCGAAGGCGTCTGACGGCGATGGCGATGCAGGGGCCCCAGGCTGCCGCGACGGTCCTGATCGCGGTCATTCTTGCCACTGCGGCGCTGTCGGTCGCGAGCGCGGTGTTCGCGCCGGTGGCCTTCGCGCTGTTTATCATCGCGCTGGTCTGGCCGCTCCAGAAGCGCCTCCAGCTCCGGCTGCCGAAACTGCTGGCCCTGCTGGTGTGCGTCATCGTGATGGCCTGCGTGTTCGTCGTCTTCGGCTGGCTCACCACGTGGGCCTTCGGGCGCGTGGGTCGCTGGGCCGTTGCCGAAGCGGGCCGTTTCCAGATGATCTACGACCAGGCGGTCATCTGGCTGGAAGGCCATGGGATTGCCGTCGCCGGCCTGTGGACGGAGCACTTCAACGTCGGCTGGCTGCTGCGCCTCGTGCAGACGCTGACGAGCCGCGTCAACAGCGCCATGAGCTTCTGGATCGTCGTCTTCGTCTATGTCGTGCTGGGCCTGCTCGAGGTCGATGATTTCGGCCGCCGCGTCCGCGCCATCAAGGACGAGGCGGTGCGCCGGGTGTTCGTGCAGGGCGGTCTGGAAACGGCTGCGAAGATCCGGCGCTACATGCTCGTGCGCACGCAGATGAGCATCCTCACCGGACTGCTCGTCTGGGGCTTCGCCTCGCTGTCGGGTCTTCAACTCGCGGGCGAGTGGGGCGTCATTGCCTTCACGCTGAACTACGTTCCCTTCATCGGCCCGCTGATCGCCACGCTCTTCCCGACGGCGCTGGCCCTGGTGCAGTTCGACTCCTGGCAGTCGGCGCTGCTGGTCTTCGCCTGCCTCAACGTCATCCAGTTCGTCGTCGGCAGCTACATCGAGCCACGGGTGTCGGGCAACGCGCTCTCGATCTCGCCGTCCATCGTCCTCTTCGCCGTATTCTTCTGGACGTTCCTGTGGGGACTGTTCGGCTCTGTGATCGGCGTGCCGATCACCATCGCCGTCCTCACCTTCTGCGCGCAGCACCCGTCCAGCCGCTGGCTTTCGGACCTGCTGTCGGCGCCCGAGAAGGCGGAGCGGCCCGCCACCACCTGAGCCGGCCGTTCAGGCGGCGGCGCCTTCGATCTCGACGGTCTCCGGCGCCAGAAGGGCGAGGCCGCCGCCCGGCCGAGGCGCAAGCCGATGGATGTGGAAGCGGGTGGGCCGGTCGTCCGTCCCGCCCATGACGGGCGAAGGCGCGGAGATGATCCGCACCGGGCCGCAGGCGCCGATCCAGTCGATGTGCCGGTGGCCATGCATGGCCACCATCCGCGGGCCGATGCGCTTGAGCTGGCGCACCGCCCAGCTCCCGTTGATCAGCGCCGTGCCGATACGCTCCGAGAACGCCTTGGCCGGCTTCGGATACTCCACGAGGTGGTGGTGCAGCGCGACGATCCAGTGCGCCTGCGGATAGTGCCGCGCGAACGTCATGATGCCGGTCATCTGCTCTGCCGAGACGAGGCCGAGCGCGTTGGTGAAGGAGAAATGCGTCTCCGCGTTCGAGTTGAGCAGGATGACGCCGAGTCCGTCCGGCCGCGCCGGCGGCAGGACCATCGGAAACACGTCGGCCCACAGCTTCGTGAGTTCCACCTGCAGCCGCAGCGGGCCGGTGTCGGCGAAGGCGGCGATGGCGGCGGCGTGGGGCGCGATCGCTTCGTCGAGCGTCGGACCCGGCGCGTTGCGTTCGGTGTCGAGCACGCGCACGCGGCTGCCCTGGACGCCCGCCATCGCCGACAGCGTCCGCAACTGTCGCAGGCGCTTGAACGGGCTCGTCGGCAGGTCCATGCGCGCCGGGTTGGCGCGATCGACGATGTTGAGGTCGTGATTGCCGGGCAGCACGAGCGTTCGCGCCGCGAGATCTGGATGCAGCGCGAGAAGGCGCCCGAACTCGACCCACTCGGCCGAGCGGCCGGCATCCGTCATGTCGCCGGTCACCAGCACGACGTCGAGCGGGTCGCGCGCGTGGATCGCGGCGAGGCGATCGAGAACCGTCTCGAGTCGATGGTTGCCCGAGGGGCCGGCCCTACCGCTTTCGATCCGCAATCCGTAGCGCTCGCCGACGATGTGGATGTCGGACAGGTGCGCCACGCGCCACGGCGCGTCACCCGGCCGGGGCTCCTCGAAATGCTCGAGCGTGCGCGGCTGGTCCATCGTGGCATCGGCCAGGCCCCACACCAGCGACGCGCCGGCCATCATGGAACCGACCACCACAACGGCGTTGGCGAGCGCGGGACCCACGAGTGTGAGGGGCGCGGCGAGCGCGGCGAGATCGCCGCGCCACTGCGTATGCGGCCACGCCAATGCGCAGACGCCCAGCGCGACGAGGCACGAGAGCAGCCCGGCGGCGGCCGCGATGACGGCGTTGACTTTCGCCCGCCGCTCGCCATCCGCGCCGCGCAACAACAGACCCTCCGCCACGTGCCGCAGCCCTTCGCGGAACACTGCGTAGCCGGGCTGGACGGCGAGCGAGTTCAGCGACCAGAAGCTCTTCTCCACCAGGCGAAAGGCCGCGCGGCCGCCCAGCCACGCGACGCCGAAGAGGCTGGCCAGCACCAGGACGGGCCCGAGCCCCACGAGCGCGCCGAGCCGTTCCGACAATGCCTGCGTCCACGCCGATCCCACGAGCGGCGCAAGACCGAGCATCAGGCCCGGCAGGCCGATCATCAGGATCCATGCAATGGCGAGCTTGGGCAGGCTGATCTCGGCGAGGAGACTGCCCGCGATGGCCACCATCGAGCGCTTCTCGGGACTGGATGCGTCGTCCTCGACGTCGCCGCGCCGCGGATCGATCAGGAGTGGGCGCTTCGTGGGGGTTGGGTCGTTCATCGGGACCGGTGCTTCGACGTCGGGCGGCTGCAACCCATACTTGCTCTCAAGGTGGACCGCGCACGCAAAGCTATAGCATAAGCCAGGGATGCATGGCGTGGCGGCGGGCGGTTCGGGCCGTGCGCGCCGGCAACGGAGGGCCGCTTGAGCCAGATCGCCGTCACCGGCATCGTCATCGCCGTCGCCATGGTCCTGTTCGTCTGGAACAGGCTGCCCGTGGTCGTCGTCGCGTTCGCCGTGGCTGTCGCGCTGTGGGCGACGGGCCTCGTGACGCTGCAGCAAGCGCTGGCGGGCTTCGGCGATCCCGCCGTCGTCTTCATCGCCTCGCTGTTCGTTGTCAGCTTCGCGCTCGAGGCCACCGGCGTCACCGCCTGGGTCGGCCAGAAGCTCGTCGGCGATCCCGGCAAGAGCGGTAAGACACGCCTGCTGCTCACGCTGATGCTGCTCGTTGCCGGACTGACGGCGCTGATCAGCGCCAACGGCGCCGTCGCTGCGCTGCTGCCGATCGCGAGCGTCGCCGCCGTCCGCCTCGGCATCCCCGCGTCGCGCCTGCTGCTGCCGCTGGCTTTCGCCGCCCATGCCGGCTCGAACCTCGTCCTCACCGGCGCGCCGAAGAACGTGCTGGTGTCGGAATCCCTGGTGGACGCCGGCTTGGCCGGCTTCGGCTATTTCGAGTTCGCCTTCGTCGGAGTGCCCCTGCTCGCCGGCACCGTGGCCATCATCCTGCTCCTCGGCCCGGCGCTCCTGCCGGATCGCCGCAGCCGGACCGTGCCCGCCGATCTGAGCCGCCATGCCCGCGTTCTGGTCGAGCAATACGGCCTGTCGTCCGATGCCTTTCGCCTCGCGGTACGCTCCGATTCACCGCTCGTGGGCCGGCCGCCCTCGGACCTGCCGCTTCCGCCGGGCGGATTGCGCTTCGTCTCCGCGCATGACGGAGCCACCGCCGCGCCGCTTCGCCGGATCCTCGCGCCGGGCGACACGCTGCTCTACCGAGGGGATGCCGCCGCGGCGGCGGAGATGGCCGCCGACCTGTCGCTCGCCTTCCGTGACGCCGACGAGGCGGGCGGCCCCGACACGCTCCTCAACCGCACCACCGGGCTCGCCGAGGTCATCATCCCGCCCCGATCCGCCCTCGTCGGGCGCAGCGTGTTTCCCGGCATGGTCACCGAAAGCGGCGACCTCGTCGTGCTCGCCGTCCAGCGCAACGGTGCCGAGGCAGGGGAGGGCGAGATCGAACTGGCCGTCGGCGACACGCTGCTGCTGCAAGGGACGTGGAAGGCGCTCGACCAGCGGCTCGGTACGCCGGACGTCCTGCTGGTCAACTCCCCCGAGCTCGTCCGTCGCCAGGCCGTGCCGCTGGGCGCCGGAGCCCGGCTCGCCATCGCCGTCCTGGCCGGGATGGTGGTGTTGCTGGCGACCGGAGCCGTACCGCCCGTCGTCGCCGGTCTGGGCGCCGCCGGCATCCTTCTGGCGGCGGGGGTCGTGACCGTGGAGGCGTCCTACAGGGCGATCAACTGGACGACCGTCATCCTCGTCGGCGCG
>JAIYAB010000169.1 GCA_027489275.1 Hyphomicrobiales bacterium | reverse complement strand
TCGGCGCGGCGCGCAAGCGCGGCGACAGCATGAGCAGCGCGCTCCTCGCCGGCGCGGCCGACGCCTGGGAGGCGCCCGCCGTCACCCCGGCCGAACTGGTCGCGCTGGGGGAGGGGGAGGGGCCGCTCGTCGTCAAGGTCGACATCGAGGGCGGCGAGTACGACCTGCTTCCCGCACTTGCCGCGGCCTTGCCGCCGCGCTGCCGCCGCATCCTGGTCGCCTTTCATCCCGCACTGCTGGCCGCCGCCGGAACCGGCAGCGCGCAGATCAAGCTGCGCACGCGTGCCATTTTCGACGCACTGTCCGGGTTTGTCCCGATGCTGCTGGAGTCGACGGCGGAACAGGCTGAAAACGCGGAAAATGCGGCGGTTACGGCCAACGTCACCGTTCTTTTCAGCCGATAGAGCCCGATTCGGGCCCCGTTCGGCCCGGCGTCACCGCTGCCGCCAGCCTTGAACTTTACAACTGCCGTGCGGAAAATTCGTCGTGCCAAACGGGGGGCGAGCGTCTATCATTCCCTGGAACTCCGAAGCCTTGGGGCGGCGCGGGGCTGCAGTCGGTGCGACGTGGGCGCGCCGCCTTTCGCGGTGTCACGTCCGGCCAGTATCGTCAGTGTCCGCATGGGGGTCGGTCTGTGATGCCATTCGGAACGCCGGGCACCCATGCCGGCCGGTGGAGCCCGCCTGTGGGCCAACGCTCCCCTCGCGTTCTCATCTATAGTCACGACACCTTCGGCCTCGGACACCTGCGCCGGTCGCGTGCGATCGCCAACGCGCTGGTGAGCGCGAATCCGGACGCGTCGGTGGTCATCGTGTCGGGTTCGCCCGTCATCGGCAGCTTCGAGTTCGGCAACGGGGTCGACTTCATCCGCGTGCCCGGCGTCGTGAAGCTCCCGAATGGCGACTACACCAGCCTGAACCTTAACCTCGACCTCGACGAGGCTGTCGCCCTGCGCGAGACGATCATCCGCAACGCCGCCGTGGCGTTGAAGCCGGACCTCGTCATCGTCGACAAGGAGCCGACGGGGTTCCGCGGCGAGATCCTGCCGACGCTGGAGGCCGCGAAGTCGTGGGGCGCGCGGCTGGTACTGGGCATCCGCGACGTCATGGACGAACCCGCCCTCCTCGTTCCCGAGTGGGAACGCAAGGGCGCGGTCGACGCGCTGCGCTATTACGACGACATCTGGATCTACGGGCTCGAGGAGCTCTACGAGCCGCTCGTCTCGCTGAACCTGCCGCCGGAGGTCACGCGGCGCTTCGTCTACACCGGCTACCTGCGCCGCGAGTTGCCGGACGAGCCGAACCTCGCCCGCTATCCCAAGCTCACGCGCGGGCCCTTCGTGCTGGTGACGACCGGTGGCGGCGGCGACGGCGAGGACCTGATCGAGTGGGTCATCTCGGCCTACGAGGCGGACAAGGACATCCCGCTGCCGGCCCTGATCGTGTTCGGCCCGTTCATCGCCCGCACGACGCGCAAGCGCTTCCTCGACCGCATCGCCAGGCTCGAGAACGTCGACGCGATCATGTTCGACGCCAAGATCGAGCACCTGATGAAGAAGGCGACGGCCATCGTGGCGATGGGCGGGTACAATACGTTCTGCGAGATCCTGTCGCTCGACAAGCCGGCGCTGATCGTGCCGCGCAAGCGCCCTCGCCTGGAGCAGGCGATCCGGGCGAGCTGCGCGGAGCGGCTGGGCCTCGTGCACCAGCTCGACGGACTCGACCATCCGGCCGGCGCCCACGACCCGGCCGACATGGCGCGCGCCATCCGCGCCCTGCGCCACCAGAACAAGCCCTCCGACGCGTTCGTTCCCGGCCTGCTGGACGGGCTGGAGCGGATCAAGGAAATGACGAAGCCGTGGCTCGAGGCGGCCCGTCGCGGCCGGCCGAAGCCTCCCGTGGGCGTCGCCGCCGAATGAACGCGCCGCTTCGCGCGGGCTCCTCTTTCAGCGCGCGCGGGGACGGCGCGCCCGGAAGCGAAGCCGGGGGCCGACCGGCGGTGGCCATCGTCGTGAAGGGGTATCCGCGCCTCTCCGAGACCTTCATCGCCCAGGAAATGCTGGCGCTGCAGCGCCGGGGCCTGCCTTTCGAGATATGGGCGCTGCGCCTGCCGACCGACAAGGCCGTGCATCCGCTCAACCGTGCGATCACGGCGACCGCGCGCTACCTGCCGGAGTATCTCTACCAGCAGCCGCTGCGCGTGCTGCGCGGCGCATGGGCGGCGGCGCGGATGCCCGGCTTCGGCCGGCTGATGCGGACCTTCTGGCGCGACCTGCTGCGCGATCCCACGCCCAACCGCGGGCGGCGGCTGGGGCAGGCCTTCGTCTTCGCCCGGGAGCTCGATCCCGCGGTGCGGCACCTCCATGTCCACTACCTGCATACGCCGTGCTCGGTGGTGCGCTACACGGCGCTCCTCACCGGCCGCAGCTTCAGCGTCTCGGCGCACGCCAAGGACATCTGGACGACGCCCGACTGGGAGAAGCGCGAGAAGCTGGCAGATGCGGCGTGGGCGGTCACCTGCACGAAGGCGGGTCTCGCTGCCCTGGCGCCGCTCTGCCCGCCGGACGATCCCGCCCGGGTGCGGCTCGTCTATCATGGGCTGGACCTCGGCCGCTTTCCCGCGCCGCCGGAGAATCGTCCGGCGCGCGACGGCGCCGACCCGGCCGATCCGGTGGTGCTCGTGGCCGTCGGACGCGCGGTGGCGAAGAAGGGCTTCGACGACCTGCTCGACGCGCTGTCGGCTTTGCCGAAATCCTTGAACTGGCGGCTCGTCCACATCGGCTCGGGCGAGCTGCGGCAGGCGCTTGCGGCGCAGGCCGAGCGGCTCGGCCTGTCGGAGCGGATCACGTGGCGCGGCGGGCTGGCGCAGGACGACGTGATCGCCGCGATGCGCGATGCCGATCTCTTCGTGCTCCCCTGCAAGGAGGGCGACAAGGGCGACCGCGACGGCCTGCCGAACGTGCTGATGGAAGCGGCGACGCAGGCGCTGCCGCTGCTGTCGACGCGCTTCGCCGGCGTGCCGGAGTTCGTCGACGACGGAGTCGAGGGTCTGCTCGTCCCGCCGGGCGAACCGCCGGCGCTCGCCGCCGCCCTCGACCGCCTGATCCGCGATCCGGCGCTCCGCGCCACGCTGGGCCGCGCCGCGCATGCGCGCGTCCACCGCGCATTTTCCTTCGAGGCCGGCGTTGCGACCGTGCTTGAAGGCCTCGCCCCGGCCGCCCGCGCCGCGGCGGAACCGGCCCCTGCAGCCTGATGCACGTGGCCATGCTCACCCCGCTCAAGGATCCCGACCATCCCGAGCCTTCAGGCGACCGCGCGATGGCGCGTCTCCTGCGCGCCGCGCTGCGGCAGGCCGGCTGCTCGATCGACGTGCCCTCGCGCCGCCGCATGCTCGACCGGGGCGGCGACACGGCGTTGATGCGCGGGCTCGCCGCCCAAGCGGCTGCGGACGCCGATGCCTATGTCGCGGCGGTGCAGGCGGGGGCGGCGGCGCGTCCGGACGCGGTATTCACCTACCACGTCTACTACAAGGCCCCGGACGTCGCCGGCCCGCGGGTCGCGCGCGCCCTGCGCGTTCCCTACGTCGTCGCCGAGGGATCGCGGGCGCCCAGGCGCGCCGGCGGGCCATGGGCGGAAGGCCATGCCCTCGCCGAGGCGGCGCTGGACGCGGCCGACACCGTGCTCGTTCTCAACGAGCGCGACCGCGAAGTGCTGGCACGGGCCGCCCCGGCGGGCCAGCGGCTCGTCGCCTTCCCACCCTTCGTCGACGCGGCGGAGTGGCCCGACCTGCCGCGGCCGCCGGAGCGGCCCGCCGGTCCGCTGCGCCTGCTCGCTGTGGCGATGATGCGGCCGGGCGACAAGCTCGCCTCCTACGCGATCCTCGCGGAGGCCTTCGCCGCCGTGCCGGCCGGTGTGACGCTCGACATCGCCGGCGATGGTCCGGCGCGCGCCGCCGTGGAGGCGCTGTTCGCGCCGTTCGGGACGCGCGTGCGGTTCCATGGGCTCGTGGCGGACAAGGCGGATCTCGCCCGCCTCTATGCCGGCGCTGACCTCCTGGCGTGGCCGGCGGTCAACGAGGCGTTCGGGATGGTGTTCCTCGAGGCGGCCCTGCAGGGCTGCCCCGCGCTGGCCGGCGCGGCGGGCGGCGTGCCCGGCGTCGTCCGCCACGGCGAGACGGGGATCCTCGTGCCCGACCGGGATGCCGCCGCCTTCACGCGCGCGCTCGCCGCCGCGTGCGGCGATCCGTCGGCGCTTGTCGCCATGGGCGCAGCCGCCCGGCGCTTCGCGCGGCAGGAGCGATCGCTTTCCGGCGCGGCGGCGCGGCTGCGCGACGTCCTCGGGATCGACGGGCCGGGACGGCCATGAGCGACGCGCCCGCGAAACGCCCCCTCACCGTTCTCATGGTGGTGACGCACCTGCTCGGCGTCGGCCATCTCGCCCGCGCCGCGTCGCTGGCACGGGCGCTCGCCGCCGCGGGACATGGCGTCACGCTCGCGTCCGGCGGACGGCCGGCCCCGCTGGTGCGCACTCCGGGCGTGGAACTCGTCCAGCTGCCGCCGCTCCATTGCGTCGGCGCCGATTTCCGCACCCTCCTCGACGAGGCGGGCGAACCGGCCGGCGAACGGCTGCTGGCGGAACGCGGGCTGATTCTGCTCGGCCTCGTCGCGAGCCTGCGTCCCGATGTCGTGGTGACCGAACTCTATCCCTTCGGGCGGCGGCAACTGGCGGGCGAGTTCTCCCTTCTCGTGGACGCCGCCATGTCGCTGCGCCCGCGCCCGGCGCTCCTCGCCTCCGTGCGCGACATCCTGAACCCGCCCTCCAAGGCCGAGAAGGCCGCCGAGGCGCTGGAACGCCTCGCCGCGTACGATCGCGTGCTCGTGCACGGGGACAAGTCGGTCGCGCCGCTGCGGATGTCGTGGCCCGTGGGCGACGACCTCGCCGGCCGGCTCGTCTACACCGGCTACATCGCCGACGACCGGGCCGAACCGGCGTCGACCGCCTCGCCCGCTGGCGCGGGCGACGTGCTCGTGACGGGTGGCGGCAGCGCGGCGTCCCTGCCTCTCTACCGCGTGGCGCTGGAGGCGGCGCAACTGGCGCCGCCGTCGCCACGCTGGCGCATCCTCGTCGGACACGGCGTCGGCGAGGCGGAATTCGCCGGCCTCGTCGCGGGGGCCGAAGGCGGCGCCGCAGTGGTGGAACGGGCACGGCCCGACTTTCCGGCCCTGCTGCGCGACGCCGCCGTCGTCGTCTCGCAGGCCGGCTACAACACCGTCGTCGAGATCGCGCAGGCCCGGGCGCGGGCCGTCCTCGTCCCGTTCGAGGAGGGCAACGAGCGCGAGCAGGCCCTGCGCGCGGGCGTCTGGGAAACGCTCGGCCTCGCCACGGTCGTGCGCGCGGCCGACCTTTCGCCCCACAGTCTCGCCGCCGTCGTCGGCGACGCGCTCGGGCAGCCGCGGCCCGATGCCGTTCCCCTCGACTGCGACGGCCTCGCGCAGACGGTGACCGCCGTCGAGGCCGCAGCCGCCGAGGCGGCCGTAGTGAACGCGGCGCGGATCCGCCTTCTCGCGGCGCTCGACGAGGTGGCGGCCCGTGGCCGGCGGCTCGAACTGTGGTGGCGCGACGACGACGCCGTGGAGCCGGGGCCGGCCCTCGACCGTCTGCTCGACCTGTCGCGACGCCTCGCCGCGCCGCTGGGGCTGGCGGTCATCCCCCGCGATGCGTCCGACGACCTGGCGCGGCGCATTGCCGCAGAGCCGACGGTCCGCGTCCTGCAGCACGGCTTCGCGCATGCCAACCATGCGCCGCACGGCGAGAAGAAGACGGAGCTCGGCCACGCCCCGCTGGCGATGCTGCTGGAGGAACTGCGCACAGGCGCCGACCGCCTCGCGCGCCTGTTCGGGGACCGGGCGATGCCCGTGCTGGTGCCGCCGTGGAACCGGATCGACGCCGCCGTGGTGCAGCGCCTGCCGGCGCTCGGCTTCGCCGGCCTGTCCACGTTCCGTCCCCGCACCATCGAATCGCCGGCCGCCGGCCTGGTGCAGGTGAACACGCACTGGGACCCGATCGCATGGCGGGCCGGCGGCGGACTGGCAAACCGGGTCGCGCTGCTCGACGCGCTTGCCGAGCGGGCGTGGCTGGCGGCGGCCGGACGCACCGATCCCGGGGAACCCTTCGGCATCCTCACCCATCATCTTGTGCAGGACGGGTGGACGTGGCGCTTCCTGGAGGAGGTGCTGGCGCTGCTCGTAGGGCGCGGGCGCGCCGTGTTCCGCGATCCGGCGGAGCTGTTCGCGTGATCTGTGCCGAAGCGCACGGACCGGTCCGAAGGGCCGTGCATGTGCCTAACGGGCCTTAACTTAACCGCGTTGCCGGGCGGTAATGGACTTTCCCATCGGGGCGTGGGCGGGCTAGAAGATGGGCAGGGGGAAGTGAAGTGACGCTGCACGCGCTGGTGAGCATCCGGAACCTGTCCGTCGAGTTCGACGGCGATGCCGGCGTGGTTCACGCCGTGAAGAACCTGTCCTTCGACATTCCGGCCGGCAAGACGCTCGCCGTCGTCGGCGAATCGGGTTCCGGCAAGTCCGTCACCGCCAACGCGCTGCTGCGCCTGCTGCCCAAGCGCGGGCGCATCGTGTCGGGCCAGATGCTGTTCAACGACCCCGCCTCGCAGGGCCCCGTCGACATCACGACCCTGGCGCCCGACGGCGAGGAGATCCGCAACCTGCGCGGGTCGCGCATGGCGATGATCTTCCAGGAGCCCATGACCTCGCTGTCACCGCTGCACACGGTCGGCGACCAGATCACCGAGGCGCTGAAGATCCACACCGGCGCCGACCAGAAGACCGCCGACGAGGCGGCGATGGCGGTGTTCACGCGCGTCGGCTTCCGCGATCCAAAGCGGATGCTGACGACCTATCCCTTCGAGCTGTCGGGCGGCATGCGCCAGCGCGCCATGATCGCCATGGCGCTGATCTGCAAGCCGGCGCTGCTCATCGCCGACGAGCCGACCACGGCGCTCGACGTGACGACGCAGGCGCAGATCCTCGCCCTCATCAAGGAGCTGCAGCAGGACACCGGCATGGGCGTCCTGCTCATCACGCACGACCTCGGCGTCGTCGCCAACATGGCCGACGAGGTTGTCGTGATGTACCGCGGCGAGCTGATGGAGCGCGGCTCGCGGGAGGAGATTTTCCGCAACCCGCAGCACCCCTACCTGCGGGCTCTGATGCGCGCCGTGCCGCGTTTCGACATGCAGGCCGGCGAGAGGCTGACGCCGATCCGCGAGATCAAGGTGGATGCCGCCGCCGCCGCAGCCGCCACCAAGGGGGGCAAGCCGCACACGCCGGCGGGCCGCACTGTGCTCGACATCCAGGGCGTGTCGAAGACGTTCTCTCTGCGCGCCGGCGCGTTCTTCGGCAAGACGGAGAAGGTCCACGCGCTGTCAAATGTCAGCCTGTCGATTCCGGCCGGGACCACCGTGGGTCTCGTCGGCGAGTCCGGCTCGGGCAAGACCACACTGTCCAAGATCATCATGCGCGCGATGGCGCCCGACAGCGGCACCGTGCATTTCGACGACGGCGCCGGGCCGCGCGACGTGTTCGCGCTCAAGGGCAGCGAGCTGAAGTCGTACCGCCGGGCCGTGCAGTTCGTCTTCCAGGATCCCTTCTCCAGCCTCGACCCGCGCATGACGGTCTACGACATCCTGGCCGAGCCTCTGCGCGTGCACAGCGTGGGATCGGCGGACGAGCAGTTCGGCCGCGTGAAGGACCTGCTCGAACTCGTCGGCCTCGACCAGCGCTCGATGCGGCGCTATCCGCACTCCTTCTCCGGCGGGCAGCGCCAGCGCATCGGGCTCGCCCGCGCCATGGCACTGAACCCGTCGGTGATCCTTTGCGACGAGCCGACTTCGGCGCTCGACGTGTCCGTCCAGGCGCAGGTGCTGAACCTGCTCAAGGACCTGCAGGCGGCGCTCGGCCTGTCGTTCCTGTTCGTGTCGCACAACCTCGCGGTGGTCGACTACATGGCCAGCGAGATCGCGGTGATGTGCCGCGGCGTGATCGTCGAGCAGGCGCCGCGCTCGACGCTGTTCCGCGGCCCGCGCCATCCCTACACCCAGGCCCTGCTGGCAGCCGTTCCGAACCCGGACCTCGACCGCCCGCTCGATTTCGATTTCGTGTGCGGTGGCGGGTTCTCAGACCCCGGCGCCTGGCCGCATCCCTACACGATCCGCCCGGGCCAGACCCGGCCGGAAATGGTGGAAGTCGCTCCGCGCCATTTCGTCTGCATGGCGGCGGACGAGGTCTCGCAACCCCTGAGGGCCGCGTCATGACGAAGAGGTCGAGGCAGTCCGGTTCGCGTCTCACGCGTCGCGCGTTCACGGGTCTCATGGCCGGGGCCGCCGGACTGGCCGTCGCCCGGCCATCGCTCGCCACCGGGCTCGTCTTCACCGGCTCGCCCTCGCTGGCGGAGCGGGTGAAAAAGGGCGAGCTCAAGCCGGTCGAGCAGCGCCTGCCGAAGACCCCGCTCGTCGCCGACTACGAGTCCCGCAAGCGCACCGTCGGCCGCTACGGCGGCGAGATGCGCACGCTCGCCGCCCGCGCCCGCGACCTGCGGTTCATCTCGGCCAATTCCTACACGCGCCTCATCGGCTACGACGAGACGCTGACGCTGAAGCCCGACCTCGCCGAGAGCGTGACGGCGGAGGACAACCGGGTCTTCACCTTCACCCTGCGCGAGGGCCATCGCTGGTCCGACGGC
>JAIYAB010000406.1 GCA_027489275.1 Hyphomicrobiales bacterium | reverse complement strand
GCGGTAGATCCAGGCGCTGAACAGCCCGTAGACCAGCATGAACGGGATGATCACCGGCACGATGATCAGCAGGAAGAACAGCCGCCCGAAATCGAACGCCACGGCGATGCCGAGTGACACGAGGAAGGCGGCCTTCGACAGGGCATAGAGTCCCCTCCCCGCCCCCTCCCCGCGCGTCAGCCATTCGTCGGCGAGGAAGTAGGGCAGCGTCCCGGCCAGGAGCGCCAGGCCTAGCACGGCGCGATCCTTGTCTGCGACGAAGGACGTGACGTACGAATCGATCGGCCAGAACAGCGCAACGGCCGAATAGAGCACGGCCAGACCCACCGCGGCGGCGAAGGCGCGCACCGCGACCGGCCCGGCCGCCGGCAGGCCGCGTCGGCGCTTCAAGAGAAGCAGGCACAGCCCGGTGATGACGCCGTAGGCGGCGAAATGGGCGGCGAGATAGTCACCCACCAGCACGGGCAGAAACCGGGTCGGCGCGACCGTGAGGACCAGCGGAGTCGCGATCATCGGTATCGCCACGATCCACGCCTCCCGCCAGCGCAAGGCCGCGCCGGCCGGGCGCTCCGTCACGATGGGAAGCAGGCGCGAGAGCGGCCACGCCAGCGCGACCGCCCCGGCCAGCAGCGCGAGGATCCATGGACCCCGCGAGGCCAGTCGCGGCGGCCCGGGACGCTGCACGCCGAAGGCCGCATCGAGCCAGTCGATGGCGGCGCGCAGGCTCGCCTGGCTGAACAGCACGGCGACATGCTCGACATGCGGGCTGAACGCGGCGCGCCGCGCCGTGCCCGCGGCGATGTCGCCATAGGTCACGCCTTCCTGCGCGAGAGCCGGCGCGGACACCAGCCCCGTGACGCGCAGGGCCTCGGCCTTGAGCATGCCTTCCCACGCGCCGACGACGACGAGCAGGTTGCGCGGGCTCGTCGCCGTAACGACCGGCGAGAACATCGAGACGGCGACGGTGGCCGAAACGTCCGGGCGCGATTGCGCGAAGCGGATCACGATGTCCGACGCCATGGAGTGGCCGAGCACGGCCAGCCGGCCGTCGCCGAGAGGGGCGGCGTAGGCGGCGACGCGCGACACCTCGTCGACCAGCCGGCGCGTGGCGCCGTCCTCGTGCGAGATGCTGCCGCCGAGCGGCCGCGGGTTGCGGCCGTGGCCGGCGAAATCGAACGTCACCGCCGTATAGCCGTTGCGCGCGAAGGCGAGCGCGAAGGACTGCATGAGCTGCTGCGAACCGGCGAAGCCATGGGCAATGACGACGACCGGTCCACGGGAGCCGTCGGCGGGGCGGAAGAGGGTGGCCGGCGTCCCGTCGAGCGAGACGGTCGACGTCGTCACGCCCTCGCCGGCCGCGCGCAGGTTCCACAGCGCGGCGGCCATCGTCGCCAGCGCCGCCAGCGCGACGAGAAGGGGCCTGCGCAGGCGTGCCGGCATGGTCAGCGAACGTCCCGCAACACCTCGTTGCGGCGCAGGAAGGGCAGCGTCCAGGGCGGGTCGTAATAGGCGTAGGTCGGCGGTCCCGCCGGCTTCAATCCACGCGCCGCCAGGACCGCAGCCAGGCGGTCCGCCTGCGCGGCGAGAGCCTCGTCCGTCCGGAACCCGGAGAAGCGAAGCGCCGCCACCTTGCGGCCGGGCACCGCGACGAGCCGGATTCGTGCGTCGGCCGGCTTGGGCAGCGTCGCCATGGTGAAGGAGGCCGGCATGGTGAAGCGCACCAGCCAGTCCCCGCCTTTGGCCTGCTGCGTGACCGGGACGGTCATGGCGATCGACTCGCCCTTCTGCTGGGTCACCGGGGCCGTCATCGCGATCTTCGCCTTCGGCTCGTTGCCGCCGAAGATGTAGCCCGCGAGGATGCGGAAGCCTGCGTTCACCGCCTCGTCGCGCGTGCCGCCGACAGAGACCTCGGCCACGATCATCGGCGCATAAGAGCGAAGCTCGAAGTCACCCTCCTGCGCCAGCACCGTGTATTTCGGCTGCTCGGATTCTGCCATTGCGGTCGTTCCTCCCAGGAACGCGACGAGAAGCGCGAACAGGATGTTTCGGATCGGAAGAAAGGCTGGCGTCATCATGCGCACCGGGGGTGGCTGGGAGCGCGCAGGGTACAGCCGGTCGCGCCACTCTCCTAATGACGAGTCGCCGCTCGCGGCAGGCGTGTGTGTCGCGGCGAGGCTTATTTCACAAATGACTTATGTAATAATGTGAAATGAACGAACACCGGCGACGACGCCGCAGTCTTGCCGCGGTCGAGTGACGAACAACGGGAACGCTTGCAAAATCCGGCGTGCCGATGTTTCTCTCTGGCAAAGCACAATAATGCGCTTCAGCAATCGGAGGGGATATGCGCACCAGCTTCAACTATGGCGTCGCAGTGGCGGCGCTCGCGGTCATGTTCGTCAGCGCGGCGTCGGCGACGCCGTTGCGGATCGCCCGCTCCGGCGACAGCCTGACCATGGACCCGCACTCGCAGAACGAGGGTCCGACCCACAACATGAACCACCAGATCTACGAGCCGCTCGTGCGTCGCGCGGCGAATGGCGATCTGGTTCCCACGCTGGCGACGTCCTGGGGGATCCTGGCCAGCGACCCGAAGGTCTGGGAAATCAAGCTGCGGCCGAACGTCAAGTTCCATGACGGCGGGGCTTTCAGCGCCGACGACGTCGTGTTCTCGCTCAAGCGCGCGATGGCGCCGACCTCCGATCACAAGGGCCTGCTGACGGCCGTCGACGACGTGGTGAAGGTCGACGACACCACCGTCCACATCAAGACAAAGGGCCCGAGCCCGCTTCTCATCCAGAACCTCACGAACCTGTTCATGATGAGCAAGGCGTGGAGCGAGAAGAACAACGTCCTGGTGCCGCAGAACTTCGTCGCGAAGGAAGAGACCTTCGCCGTGCGCAACACCAACGGCACCGGCGCGTTCATGCTCGTTTCGCGCGAGCCGGACGTGAAGACGGTGATGAAGCGGAACGACAACTACTGGGGCAAGGGCACCTACCCGGTCGAGGTCTCGGAGCTGACCTTCTCGGTCATCAAGTCCGCACCGACCCGCGTCGCCGCGCTGCTGTCGGGCGAGGTCGACTTCGTCCAGGACATGCCGGTGCAGGACATCGCCCGCGTGTCGACGACCCAGGGCCTGCGCGTCAATTCCGGTCCCGAGAACCGCCCGATCTTCCTCGGCATGAACACCGGCGACAAG
>JAIYAB010000343.1 GCA_027489275.1 Hyphomicrobiales bacterium | reverse complement strand
ATCTCGTCAGCTTCACGCGCAGCGCGGGCGCGGACACACTGCTCGTGCTGGTCACTCGGATCGTGGGTGGCGAAGACGCCGCGTCGCCGCCGTGCGGATCGCACTGGGACGGGGTGACGGCTCCGGTCAAGGGCGAGTGGCAAGATGTCCTGACCGGCCGCAGAATCGTCGCGGGTGAAGCGGGATTGTCGGTCGGCGAAGCGCTCGCGGTCCTACCCGTGGCAGCGCTGCGGCAGTTATAGCGGTTTATCGCGGCCGCCGCCCGTCCGGGTGGGCGCCGCGTGCCCTAGGCGTCTCCGTCCGGAACGAGGACGAGCGCGCCCAGGGGCGGCAGCACGATCTCGATCGAGCCCCGCTCTCCGCCCTGTTCATCAGCACTCGCCTTAACCCAGCCGCCATTGCCGAGGCCGGAGCCGCCGTAGGCAGTGGCATCACTATTGAAGACCTCGCGCCATCCGGCCGCGCGCGGGACGCCGATGCGGTAATTCCAGCGGGGGACGGGCGTCAGGTTGACGACGGTGACAACTGGCTTTTCGCCCGGTTCTTCGCGGATATAGGCATAGACACTGTTTTCGTGATCGGCCTGAACCAGCCAGCGGAAACCGTCCTGCACCGTGTCGCTCGCATGCAGGGCGGGCCAGGCAGCATAGAGCCGGTTAAGATCGCCGACAAGCGCCTGCATGCCGCGATGGAGCGGGTCCTCCAGCAGATCCCAGTCGATCTCGCCGTCGTGGTTCCACTCGCGGCGCTGGGCGATCTCGCCGCCCATGAAGAGCAACTTCTTGCCGGGATGGGTCCACATGAAGGCAAAATAGGCGCGCAAACCGGCAAATTTCTGCCAGAGGTCGCCGGGCATCTTCTCCATCAGCGAGCCCTTCCCATGGACGACTTCGTCATGGGAGAGCGGCAGCACGAACTGCTCGGAGAAGGCATAGACGAGCCCGAAGGTCATCTCGTCATGGTGATGGCGGCGATAGAGCGGGTCACGCTGCAGATAATGCAGCGTGTCGTGCATCCAGCCCATGTTCCATTTGTAGGCGAAACCGAGCCCGCCCTCGGCGGCGGGGCGCGTCACCCCCGGCCAGGCGGTCGATTCCTCGGCGATCATGATCGCTCCCGGCTGGCGCTGTGCGACGAGCGTATTGAGCTCGCGCAGGAAGGCGACCGCCTCTAGATTCTCGCGACCGCCGTGGATGTTAGGCACCCACTCGCCGGGCTGGCGGCTGTAGTCGCGATAAAGCATCGAGGCGACGGCATCGACGCGCAGGCCGTCGACATGGAAATGCTCGAGCCAGTGCAGGGCGCTGGCTATCAGGAAGTTCGAGACCTCGCGGCGCCCGAAATTGTAGATCAGCGTATTCCAGTCCTTGTGAAAGCCCTCGCGTGGATCCTCATGCTCGTAGAGCGCCGTACCGTCGAAGCGGGCAAGGCCATGGGCGTCGGAGGGGAAGTGGGCCGGCACCCAGTCGACGAGGACGCCGATCTCCTCGCGGTGGCAGGCCTCGACGAAGAGCGCGAAATCTTCGGGCTCGCCGAAGCGGCGCGTCGGCGCGAAGAGGCCGAGCGGCTGGTAGCCCCAGGAGCCGGTAAAGGGGTGTTCGGCCACCGGCATCAGCTCGACATGGGTGAAGCCCATCGCCTTGACATAGGGCACGAGCCGGTCGGCCAGATTGCGCCAGTCCAGCATGTCCCCGTTCGGACCGCGCACCCAGGAGCCGGGATGAAGCTCGTAGATCGACATCGGGGCTGCCGCGGACTGCCGTGCGGCGCGCGCGGCCATCCAGGCCTGGTCGCCCCAGACGTGGGAGGGCAAGCGTGGAACGATCGAGGCCGTGCCGGGCGGCAATTCGGCAGCGCGCGCCAGCGGATCGGCCTTCTGAGGCAGGAGATGGCCGTCGCGGTCGATGATCTCGTATTTGTAGAGGTTACCGCTGCCGAGGCGCGGAATGAACAGTTCCCAGACGCCTCCATCGCCGCGGCGGTTCATCGGGTGGCGCCGGCCATCCCAGCTGTTGAAGGTGCCGACCACGGAAACCCGGCGCGCATTCGGCGCCCAGACCGCGAAGCGCACGCCCTGTATGCCCTCGATGGTGCAGGGATTGGCGCCTAGCGCCCGCGCGAGCTCGAGATGGCGCCCCTCGCCGATCAGATGCAGATCGAATTCGCCGAGCAGCGGCCCGAACGCATAGGGGTCCTCGGTTATCTGCTCGCCACCCGGCCAGCGGATCCCGAGGTGATAGAGGCCGTCGGCGAGATCGCCGACGAAGAGACCCTCGGGCTCGGCGGGGCGCAGACGGAATTCATCGCGGCCGCCCTGACGCACCATCACCGCCTCCGCACCCGGCACGAAGACGCGCAGATAGCGGCCGGCCGGGCCCTGATGCGGGCCGAGGATGGCCGAAGGGACACCCCAGCGCCCCTGGGCCAGCGCGGTGGCCGTCTCCATAGGCAGTGGCGGCACGCGTTCGACGGAAGCGTCACTCATGCCGATCTCCTTCCGGCAGCAGCCGCGCCAGCAGGGCCGTCAGGCCGCGCAGCGGTACGGCGAGCCAGCCCGGCCGGTTGCTGACTTCGTAATTGACCTCGTAGGCCGCCTTTTCGAGCATGAAGAGATCGAGCAGCGCTTGGCCGCCGTCCCCGTCATCGCCCTTGCCCTTGCCCTCGCCCACGGGCTCGGTGGCAACCGCTTCGCGATAGCCCGCGAGCAGCGCCTCGGGCATGGCCGCTGCGAACGCCTCGGCGAGCACGTCGTAACGTGCGGCCTGGCCAGCCGCAGCCACGCTGCGGGCACCGGCCGCGACGGCATAGTCCAGCGAGCGCAGGATGCCCGCGACGTCCCGCCAGCCGCTGTCCTTGGCCCTTCGCTCGGCGAGAGGCTGGGCCGGCTCGCCCTCGAAGTCGATGATCATGACGTCGCCGCTGGCGACGAGCACTTGTCCGAGGTGGAAATCGCCATGGACGCGGTGGACAAGGCTGCCCTCCCCTTCGCGGCAGAGCCGGTCGACGAGGTCGAGGAGACCGGCACGGCGCGAGACAATCGCCTCGGCCATGGCCTGCTCTTCAGGCGGCAGGTTCGCAGCCGCTTTCGCCAGATTGTCGCAGGCCGTCTCGACGCGGCCGCGGATGCGCCGGCGCCAGCGCTCGACCTGTGCGGCATCGGCGGCAGCAGGCGCGAAGGCCCCCTCCGTGCTGGGCTGCGCCAGCACGACATGCATCTCGCCGAGGCGCTGGCCGAGGCTGCGCGAGAAGGCCTCGTAGATCGCGAGCTGGTTTTCGAGATCGACGTCCTCCCGCAGCATCTCGTCGAACACGCGCCCGAGATAGGCGGCGGTCCATTCCCAGGCATCGCCTTCGCCGGGAATGAAGGCTTGGATGACCGCCATGACCTCCTCCTCGCCCTCGTCGGGGACATGGACGATCTCGCCAAGCAGGGCGGGGGCATTGCGGAAGCCGCGCTCGGTCAGGAGCCGAGACATCTCGGCCTCCGGATGGCGCCCGGGGGCCAACCGCCGGAACAGCTTAAGCATCACCTTGTGGTCGATGATGACGGAGGAATTGGACTGCTCGGCCGAGAGCCAGCGAACCGGATCCTCCGGCTGCACCTGCACGTCGCCAAAGGCCGCGGTGGGGCGGAACTGCACCTCCCCGACCGTGCTCTTCACGGAGCCGCCCACCTTGAGCAGCGCCAGCAGTTCGTGGATGAAGCCCGGCAGCGAGAACGCGTCCGTCAGGAAGCCGGTGCGGCGGCCGCGGCGAACCCGGGCGAGCGCCATCTGCTGGGGCAGTGCCTGCGTGATCTCGTCGTCCCAGCCAATGCCGAGCGGCAGCTGATAGCGCTCGGTGCCGCCGCCATGGCTGGCCTCGACCGCCATGATCGCGGCCTCGCGGCCGCTGCCGATGCGCGCGGTGAAGGTGACGCGAGTCTCGCCGAGATTCTGGTCCTTGGCAGCGAACCAGCGCCGCTTGAGCAGATAGGGCGGAAGGATGGCCGTCTCGAATTCGCGGCGCGACTGCGGCGTGATCATCTCATCGGGTGCCCCGCGCAGGACAAAGGTGGTGTAGTCGGGCATCGGCTCAGGGGTCTGGGCGTGCCAGGAGGGCACCTGTGCATCCTGGGCGAGCACGAACCAGTAGAAGCCGTAGGGCGGCAGGGTTAGCAGATAGGTGAGCTGGCCGATGGCCGGGAACACCGCGTTGCCAAGCATCTCGACCGGGTGACGCCCGGCGAACTCCGACAGGTCCAGCTCGAAGGCCTGGGCGGAGCGCGACAGGTTAGCGACGCAGAGGATCGTTTCCCCGTCATGCTCGCGCAGATAGGCGAAGGCCTTGCGGTTCTTCGGATAGAGAAAGCGCAGGCTGCCGCGGCCGAAGGCCTGGTGCTCCTTGCGCACCGCCAGAACGCGCCGTGTCCAGTTCAGGAGCGAATGCGGGTCGCGCGTCTGCGCCTCGACATTGACGGCGTCGAATCCGTAGAGCGGATCCATGATCGGCGGCAGGACGAGACTCGCCGGGTCTGCGCGGGAGAAGCCGCCATTGCGGTCCGGCGACCACTGCATCGGCGTGCGCACGCCGTCGCGGTCGCCGAGGAAGATGTTGTCGCCCATGCCGAGCTCGTCGCCATAGTAGATCACCGGCGTGCCGGGCATGGAGAGCAGCAGGCTGTTCATCAGCTCGATGCGGCGGCGATCCCGCTCCAGCAGGGGGGCGAGGCGGCGCCGGATGCCGAGATTGATGCGGGCGCGCTTGTCGGTCGCGTAGAAGTTCCAGAGGTAGTCGCGCTCCTTGTCGGTCACCATCTCGAGCGTTAACTCGTCATGGTTGCGCAGGAAGATCGCCCATTGGCAGCCCTCGGGGATGTCGGGTGTTTGGCGCATGATGTCGGTGATCGGGAACCGGTCCTCCTGCGCGATCGCCATGTACATGCGCGGCATCAGCGGGAAGTGGAACGCCATGTGGCATTCGTCGCCCTCGCCGAAATAAGCTTGGGTGTCCTCCGGCCACATATTGGCCTCTGCCAGCAGCATCCGGTCCGGGAAGGAGGCGTCAAGCTCCGCGCGGATCGTCTTCAGCACAGCGTGCGTCTCGGGCAGGTTCTCGTTGGAGGTGCCATCGCGCTCGATCAGATAAGGCACGGCGTCGAGCCTGAGGCCATCGACGCCCAGCTCGAGCCAGAAGCGCATCACGCCCAGCACAGCCTTGATGACGGCCGGGTTGTCGAAGTTGAGATCGGGCTGGTGCGAGTAGAAGCGATGCCAGAAATAGGCGCCGGCCGTAGCGTCCCAGGTCCAGTTCGAGCGCTCGGTGTCAAGAAAGATAATCCGCGTCCCCGAGTACAGCTGGTCGTTGTCCGACCAGACGTAATAGTTGCGATGCGGCGAGCCGGGCTTGGCCAGCCGCGCCCGCTGAAACCAGGGATGCTGGTCCGAAGTGTGGTTGATGACCAGTTCGGTGACCACGCGGATGCCGCGCTCATGCGCTGCGCGAATGAAGCGCTTCACATCGGCGATCGTGCCGTAATCCGGATGGACGGCTTTGTATTGCGAGATGTCATAGCCGTCGTCCAGCCGCGGCGAGGGGTAAAATGGCAGCAGCCAGATCACATTGACGCCGAGCGAAACGATGTAGTCGAGCTTGGCAATCAGGCCGGGGAAATCGCCGATTCCGTCGCCATTGGCGTCGAAGAAGGACTTGACGTGAATCTGGTAGATGATCGCATCCCGATACCATTGCGGATCGCGCGCATCGATGGGGGGTTTGGCAATGCCTTCGGCGAATGTCATCGGGAACCTGTCGGGGCGCTGAGGCGCCAGATCGAGAAGGGAAGCTCGCGCGGGTCGAGTCGGATCGACTGCGCTTTGCCGTGCCAACGGAAGCGGTGGCCGCACATCAGGTCCTCGACCGTGACGGAGGCGTCGTCGGGCAGCCCGAACTCCCAGAGCGGCACCTCGATGCCGGCCTCATGCGCATCGAAGGGGTCGAGATTGACCGCGACAAGAATGATGTCTCCGCCATCCCGGGCGCGCTTGCCGAAGTAGAGGATGTTGTTGTCCGAGGCGTTGTAGAAGCTCACCCCGAGATGGCTCTGCAGCGCTCTGTGGCTGCGGCGGATCTGGTTGAGCCGTGTGATCTCCGCGACGATGTTGCCGGGCCCAAGCCAGTCGCGCGGCTTGATCTCGTATTTCTCGCTATCGAGATATTCCTCCTTGCCGGGGATCGCGGCCGCCTCGCAGAGCTCGAAGCCGGAATAGACGCCCCAGAGCCCTGACAAGGTGGCCGCAAGCGCGGCGCGGATCAGGAAGCCCGGCCGCCCGGACCCCTGCAGAAAGACGGGATTGATGTCGGGCGTGTTGACGAAGAGGTGCGGGCGGAAGACGTCGCTCGCCGGGGCCTCGTTCAACTCGCTCAAATAGGCTGTCAGCTCCGCCTTGGTGTTGCGCCAGGTGAAGTAGGTGTAGGACTGCGAGAAACCGACCTTGCCGAGCCGGTACATCACCTTGGGGCGCGTAAAGGCCTCCGCCAGGAAGAGCACGCCGGGATCGTGCGAACGGATGTCGGCAATCAGCCACTCCCAGAACGGGAAGGGCTTGGTGTGGGGGTTGTCGACGCGGAAAATCCGCACGCCCTCGTCGACCCAGCCCTGCACCACGTCGCGCAGCGCCAACCAGAGCCCTGGGATGGCGTCCTGAGCGTAGAAATCGACGTTGACGATATCCTGGTATTTCTTCGGCGGATTCTCGGCGTAGCGCATGGAGCCGTCCGGCCGCCACTGGAACCAGCCGGGACGCTCCTCGAGCCAGGGATGGTCGGGCGAGCACTGGATCGCGAAATCAAGCGCGATCTCCAGCCCATGATCCGCCGCCGCCCGCACCAGCGCCCGGAAATCCTCGCGGCTGCCAAGTTCGGGGTGGATCGCGTCATGGCCGCCATCGGGCGAGCCGATCGCGTAGGGGCTGCCCGGATCCTCGGCGGCAGGAGCCAACGTGTTGTTGCGGCCCTTGCGGTTGGTCTTGCTGATTGGGTGGATTGGCGGGAAATAGAGCACGTCGAAGCCCATCGCCTTCACCGCCGGCAGGCGGCCGAGGACATCGCGGAAGGTGCCGTGCCGCGCTGGACTGTCGGTGATCGAGCGGGGGAAGAGCTCGTACCAGCTGGAAAATGCGGCGGCCTCGCGGTCGGCATCGACGGGGTAGATGCGATCGACGCCGGTGGCGTGCGGCCGTGGATCAGCGCGCGTCATGGCGCCATCCAGCGCGCCGGAGAGGAGGATCGCGGCATTCTCGGCCTGTGAGGCGCCGAGCCGGCCGAGATGCGCTTCAATCACGCCACGATCGACCGGTGCGGCGGCTTTCGCAAAGCGTTCGAGGATGATGCGCCCCTCGCGGATCTCCAGCGCGATGTCGAGGCCGGCATCGCGCTTCTTGGCGAGGTCGCGGCGGAAGGTTCCGAACTCGCTCCACCAGGCCTCGATCGCGAAGAGATGGCGGCCGACCCGCAGCAGCGGAAACTGGCCCTCCCAGATGTCGTTCGTCCTCAGCGCCATCGGCGTGCGCGACCAGCCGGTCTCATCCTCGGCGCGCCAGAGCAGGTCTGCGGCGAGAACCTCGTGTCCATCGCTGAAGATATCGGCCGTCACCAGCACGGGCTCGCCAGCGCTGCGCTTCACGGCGAAGCGGCCGCCCTCGACTGCGGGAGAGACAGCTTCGATCGCGATGCGGGTGGCAGCCAGTTCCTCACGGTCCTGTGGCGCATGGGCGCTGGTGCTCCGGACGGGAGACGTCTCCTCCAGGCCGATTACGACGCCCCAGGCCGGGGCAAGCTCGATGCGGCCGTCCCCGGCGGGTGCGAGGCCAAGTCCGGCCGCGCTTGCACGCAGGTCGAGCTCGGCGGCATTGACCGGGTCCTCGTTCAGGAGCGCGAGACAGGCGGCACCGCCGGCCTGCCTGAGCACGACGGAAGATGCAGCAGGGCTGCCGAGTAGCCGCAGCGACCGCTCCCTGCCGACAGGCAGAGCAGCAGCGCCCTCATTGGCCGCGCCGATGGCCTGAGCCATCGCGCCATCGTTGGAGGCTCGCTGCTGCAGATCCTCCGTCTGGGCGTGGATGAAGGGCGTTTCGAGTCCGAGCTCGAACCCCATCGGCATCATCCAACCGTCGGCGAGCAGAGCCGACGCCATGACAGCCGACCGGCGCATGCGTTCGGGACCGACGGGCGCCGCCGCCGGACGGCGCGCCGAGAAAGGGTCTTCCGGGCAGCCGATGAGAAACGGCCATTGGCGCAGATCTTGATGATCCTCAACAAGCGCAGCGACGCTGCGCCCTGTCGCGATCGGCGCCGAGACCGCATCGAAGATTTCGGCTGATGCGGCCCTCTCGGCCGCCGTCGCCTCGGGCATCCAGCCCCAGACCAGCACATTCGGATGGCTCTGCCGGAGGGGAGCGAGGAGGTCGCGCCAGACATCATGCGGGACGGACAGCCCGTCATGGCAGCGCAGTCCCTCGATGCCAACACGGGCCCAACGTTCGACCTGTTCGCGCCAGAAGGTAAGCAGGCGCTGCCGCGCCTCGGGCTGATCGAAGGCCGCTTCGACGGAGGGGCGCCGGAGATCGGTGCGAGGGTCCAGCCCGGCGCGATGCGGCTTGCTCCAGCAGCCCGGCAGGCGGGCCGCCAGCGCACCCTTTTCCTCAGCCCGCGTTACTGCGAAATCCATCCACAGCGCCAAACCGGCACGGCGGCAGCACTCCGTTAGCGCGGCGAGAACGGCTTCCGTGTGCTGTCCGGCGATACGGTCAAGGTCGGGCGTCGCAAAGAGATCGCGACCT
>JAIYAB010000471.1 GCA_027489275.1 Hyphomicrobiales bacterium | reverse complement strand
GGCTCCAGGCTGCGGGCCCGCGTTCTGGACGTCCTCCAGTCCGAGGGCTACATCCGCGGCTACTCGACCACCGAGTACGGCAACGGCCGCTCGGAGTTCGAGATCGAGCTCAAGTATTTCGACGGTGAGCCCGTCATCCGCGAAATCTCCCGCGTGTCGAAGCCCGGCCGCCGCGTGTATTCGTCCGTCACGGCGATGCCCCGCGTGGCCAACGGCCTCGGTATCACGATCCTCTCCACGCCCCAGGGCGTGATGGCGGATCACGAAGCGCGCGAGAAGAACGTGGGCGGCGAAGTCCTCTGCACGGTCTTCTGATCGGCAGCGGCACCGCAGACACGGGGAAACCGACAATGTCTCGTATTGGTAAGAAGCCCGTTGCGGTCCCGGCCGGCGTCACCGCCTCCGTGGACGGCAACCTCGTCAAGGTGAAGGGCGCCAAGGGCGAACTCACCTTCATGGCGCCCGACGACGTCACGGTCGCGCTGGAGAACGGCGCCATCGCGGTGACGCCGCGCTCCGAGACGAAGCGCGCCCGCGCGATGTGGGGCATGTCCCGCTCGCAGGTGGCCAACCTCGTCGAGGGTGTCACCAAGGGCTATGAGAAGCGCCTCGAAATCAACGGCGTCGGCTACAAGGCCGCCGTCGCCGGCAAGATGCTGAAGCTCTCACTTGGCTACAGCCACGACATCGACTTCGAGATTCCGGCCGGCATCGCCATCACGACGCCCAAGCCGACTGAAATCGTCGTCGCTGGAATCAACAAGCAGCAGGTCGGCCAGACCGCCGCCGAGATCCGCGAATTCCGCGGTCCGGAGCCCTACCAGGGCAAGGGCGTGAAGTATGCCGGCGAGTTCATCTTCCGCAAGGAAGGCAAGAAGAAGTAAGGGGCACAGGCCATGGCGAAGAACACCGAGGCCACCTCGCGCCGTCTCGCGCGTGTGCGCCGCACGATCAAGAAGGCAGCCAACGGGCGTCCGCGCCTGTCTGTCTTCCGGTCGTCGAAGCAGATCTATGCCCAGATCATCGACGATGCGAAGGGCGCCACGCTCGCCGCCGCGTCGACCCTGGAGAAGGACGTCCGCACCGGTCTGAAGACCGGCGCCGACGCCGACGCCGCAGCCACCGTCGGCAAGCTGATCGCGCAGCGCGCGATCGAGGCCGGCGTCAAGGAGGTCGTGTTCGACCGCGGCGCCTACATGTACCACGGCCGCGTCAAGGCGCTGGCAGATGCGGCCCGCGAGGGCGGCCTGTCGTTCTGATGCTTTCGACGGCGCGGCGGGCCATGGTCCGCCGCGCCGACGGCGCATCCACCGTATGACCCGGAGCCCCCGATCGGATAGGGGGCTGCGGGTTGCGGCGGTTCCCTCGCGGGGACCGTCCGCATGGGTCCGGTCCGGGCCCCAATCCCTGGGATCAAGCGAGCGGCGTGCCTTCGGCCCGTCCGCGCAGAGTGAGAGACACCATGGCCAGAGAGCCCCGTGAACGGAAGGACCGCGATCGCGAAGAGCGCGACAGCGAGTTCGTAGACCGCCTCGTCCACATCAACCGCGTCGCCAAGGTCGTCAAGGGCGGTCGGCGCTTCGGTTTCGCCGCGCTCGTCGTGGTCGGAGACCAGAAGGGCCGCGTCGGCTTCGGCCACGGCAAGGCGCGCGAAGTGCCGGAAGCGATCCGCAAGGCGACGGACGCCGCCAAGCGCGCGCTCATCCGCGTGCCGCTGCGCGAGGGGCGTACGCTTCATCACGACGTGCAGGGGCGCCACGGCGCCGGCAAGGTCGTGCTGCGGGCCGCGCCTGCGGGAACCGGCATCATCGCCGGCGGCCCGATGCGCGCTGTCTTCGAGGCGCTCGGCATGCATGACGTCGTTTCGAAGTCGCTCGGCTCGTCCAACCCGTACAACCTTGTGCGTGCCACCTTCGACGCCCTGAAGCGCGAGGACAGCCCGCGCTCGGTCGCCGCTCGTCGCGGACTGAAGGTGTCGGCCTTGCAGGCCCGCCGCGGTGACGCGGACGGCGCCGGCGCGGACGCGTGAGGAGGAACCGATGGCTGACAAGACCGTAACGGTCGAGCAGATCGGTTCTCCGATCCGCCGCGAGTCCTCGCAGCGCGCTACGCTGATCGGGCTCGGACTGAACAAGCTTCACCGTCGCCGCACCCTGGAGGACACTCCGGCCGTGCGCGGCATGATCGCGAAGGTTCATCACCTCGTGCGCGTTGTAGACGGGCAGTGAGGAGGGCGTCATGAAGCTGAACGACATCAGTGACAATGCGGGCGCCAAGAAGGCTCGCATCCGCGTGGGCCGCGGCATCGGCTCGGGCAAGGGCAAGACCGGCGGGCGCGGCGTGAAGGGTCAGAAGGCCCGGACCGGCGTCGCCGTGAAGGGCTTCGAGGGCGGCCAGATGCCGCTCTACCGGCGCCTTCCCAAGCGCGGGTTCTGGAACCCCTTCTCGAAGGACTACAACGAGGTCAATCTCGGCCGCATTCAGGAGGCCGTCGAGGCCAAGAAGCTCGACGTGTCCGCCCTGGTGACGGTCGAGACGCTGGTCGCCGCGGGCGTGGTTTCCAAGCCGCGTGACGGCGTCAAGATCCTCGGCAACGGGGAACTGAAGGCCAAGCTGACCTTCCAGGTCGCCGGCGCGTCGAAGTCCGCCCAGGCCGCCATCGAGGCGGCCGGCGGTTCGGTGACGATCCTGGCCGCCGTGGCGGAAGCGACGGCCTGATCCCATATAGGGTTTCAGTCCGACTATTCGATGCCGGGCGGCGGAGCACATCCGCTTCGCCCGGCGTTGTCTATCAGGGATCAATCCCCGCCTGAGCGGAGCGCGCATTCATGGCATCGGCCGCAGAACAGCTTGCTGCAAACCTGAACTTCGGGGCCCTGGCCAAGGCCGAGGAACTGAAGAAGCGGATCTGGTTCACGCTCGGCGCGCTGATCATCTACCGGCTGGGTACCTACATCCCGCTGCCGGGCATCAACATCGATGCGCTGGCCGAGGTGTTCAAGCAGCAGCAAGCCGGCGTGCTCGGCCTGTTCAACATGTTCTCCGGCGGAGCCGTGGGTCGCATGGCGATCTTCGCGCTCAACATCATGCCGTACATCTCGGCCTCCATCATCATCCAGCTCCTCACCTCCGTCGTTCCGACGCTCGAGGCGCTGAAGAAGGAGGGTGAGAGCGGCCGCAAGGTCATCAACCAGTACACGCGCTACCTGACGGTCGTCCTGGCGACGCTCCAGGCCTATGGCATTGCCGTCGGGCTTGAAGGATCGGGCAGCGTGGTGACCGATCCAGGCTGGTTCTTCCGCATCTC
>JAIYAB010000222.1 GCA_027489275.1 Hyphomicrobiales bacterium | reverse complement strand
GGCCGCCGCCTGCTGCCCGGCACGAAGAGCCTCGACCTTACCCGCGACGCAGCCGGCGCGCCGCTGCGCGACCAGTTCCGGCGCGCCTTCGAGTATTCCGATTGCTGGGTCGAGGACAGCCGCCTCGTCGCGCTGAACGCGCGCGACGCGGCCCGGCGTGGCGCCATGGTGCGCACGCGCAGCCCCGTGGTCGGCGCGCAGCGGTGCGCCGGCCGCGTCACGGGCGAGATCGAGGCTCCTGGTGCCGGGCAGCAGGCGGCGGCCGCCGAGGTTGTCGTAGAGGAACAGCCCGAGGCGCAGCAGCCACCATGGGCGCAGCCCGTCATGGTGCGGCAACACAAAGCGCAGAGGCCATACGATGTGCGGCGCCATCGCCCACACCACCTCGCGTTCCTGGAGCGCCTCGCGCACGAGCCGGAACTCGTAGTGCTCGAGATAGCGCAGCCCGCCGTGGATGAGCTTGGTGGAGGCCGAGGACGTCGCACTGGCAAGGTCGCCCTGCTCGAACAGCGCGACCGACGCGCCCCTGCCGGCCGCATCGCGCGCGATCCCGCAGCCGTTCACGCCGCCGCCGATGATCGCAATGTCGTAGACCGTGGGCACGCCCGCTTCTCCGGCCGGGTCCCATACGCGGCCCGCCCACCCGATTTAGCGAGCGCGGGGATTTCGGGCAAGGCGGGCGGGCGAGTCTGACGGCGCCGCTTCGGCTTGCACCGGCGCGGCCGCTCCGTTCAACTGGAGGATATCGGAACTGCGGAGCTGCAACCCTGCGCATCGCCTCGAAGGTCCTTCTCGTCGGCGGCATTCCGATCGCCATGGCGGCCGTCATCGCGACGACCGCCTGGTTCCTGCTGCGGGAAGCCGACCGGGCGCGCAGCGGCGCGGTGCTGGCCGGCAGCATCTATCGAGACGTGCTGGTCTCCATCGCGGAGCGCGACCGATTCATCGTCGCACCGGTGCAGGACCGGATGGCAGCCGCAGGGCGATTCTTCGTGCTGACGAACCGGGCGCGCTCGGACCTCGCCGCGCTGGCCGCATCGACGCGGACGCCCGAACAGGCGGAGGACGTTGCCCGCGCCAGCGCCGACCTCGACCGCTACACCCAGCAGATGGGCCTCCTCGTCACCGCCATGGAGCAGAGCGAGCGGCTCGTCGGCGAGATGGCCGAGCGCGCCGCGCGGCTGATTGCGCTCACCGACGAGGCGCGGCTGCGCCAGAGGGCGTCCAACGCCGACATCGTATCGTCGCTGACCGAGAAGGACCGCCGGCTCCTCCTCATTGGCGACGTGGTCGACAAGATGCAGGATCTACGCGCTCTCGTGGCGCTCGCCGCGGCCGACGGCGCTGGGCGCGGCGCGGCGCGTGCGGAGCTGCGCAACGCCAGCCAGGATCTCGCCGCCGCGCTGGAGGCCGCCGGCCGCGGCGTCGATGTTGCCGCGCTGCGCCGCCTCACCGACACGCTCGTCGTCGATGGCGCCCTGCCCGCCTCGGCAGGCACCCTGTCCGCCACCGGCCGCGCCGTCATCGAGTGGTGCGAACGGCTGCTCAAGATCGACGAGACCGAACGCCGTGCCCTGCAGGAGGAGGTCGCCCAGCTCCTCACCTATTCGGTCAAGGCCAACGAAACCGAGCAGGCGACGCAGAACGTCGCGATTTCCGCGCTGAAGCTCGGCCAGCGCTCCGCCCAGGCGCTGGGCAACCGCGACATTCCCGCGGTCGCTGTGCTGGGTGAGGACAGCCGCCAGCTCGCCGATTCGATCGCCGCCCTACCCATCTCGCCGCTGATCCAGAGCGAGATGATCGATTCGATCCGGGCCTGGCGCGACAGGCTCCTCACCACCTCCGTGGGCCTGCGCCAGCAGAACGCCACGGCGTCGAGCATGGACGCCGCCGCCCGCGACCTGACCGAGGGCGCGCGCTCCCTCAACGACACCTTCACCGGGGATGCCGACCGCCTCGGCGGCACGACGCGTACGATCCTGCTGATCGGCGCCACCATCGCGCTGCTCATGGGCATCATCGCCGCGCTGGTCGTCGCCCGCTCGATCACGCGGCCGCTGCTGCGCCTGCGGCTGTCGATGCTGAAGCTGGCGGAGGACCCTGCCGGCGGCGGCGTGACGGATTCCGGGCGCAGCGACGAACTGGGGGACATGGCGCGGGCGGCGAACGTCTTCGTCGGCGAGATCGTCGTGCGCGAGCGCGCCCTGCGCGACGCCGTAGCCCGGGCTGACACCGCGCTCTCCGACCTGCGCCGCACGCAGGCGGAGCTGATCCAGGCTGAAAAACTCGCCTCGCTCGGCCAGCTCGTGGCCGGCGTTGCGCACGAGATCAACACGCCCGTGGGCGTCGCGCTCACCACCGCCACGCAGAGGGGCGAAGAGGCTCGCGGGTTCGCGGAGGAGGCGCGCGGCGACTCGCTGCGGCGCTCGCGGCTGCTGGCCTTCACCGACCGGATGAACGAGGGCTCGCGCCTGCTGTTTTCCAACCTCACCCGCGCCGCCGACCTCGTCCAGAGCTTCAAGCAGGTCGCCGTCGACCAGGTCAGCGGCGAACGCCGGCGCTTCGAGCTGCGGTCCTGGCTCACCGAGCTCGTGACGAGCCTGCGCCCGCTCCTGCGCAAGCGCGGGCTCGAGGTCGTCATCGACTGCCCGGAGGGCCTGGAGGCGGAGACCTATCCCGGCGCGCTGGGCCAGGTGGTGACGAACCTCGTCGTCAACGCCGCGCTGCATGCCTATGACGAGGGCCAGGGCGGCGAGGTCATCGTCACGGTGCAGCCGCGCGGGACGGACCGCTTCGTCCTGATCGTGGCCGACAAGGGCCGCGGCATCGCCCGCGAGCACATCGGACGGATCTTCGACCCGTTCTTCACCACCGCGCGCCAGCGCGGCAGCACGGGCCTCGGCCTCCACATCGTCTACAATCTCGTCGTGCAGACGCTGCGCGGGCGCATCGATGTCAAGAGCGAGCCCGGGCGCGGCACGCGCTACACCATAGACCTGCCGACCCCGACGCCGGTGGTCGAGCACCCCGCTGTCGAGGACAAGACCGCAACGCCCTGAGGGAGGTTCGCCAATGTTCCGCCTTTGGATTGAAGCCCGCGTCGCCGGCTCCACGCTGCTGCGCGGCCTCGCCGCCGTGCTCCTGCTCGCTGCGCCGGCCGGCGCCAAGACGCTCGTCTTCTGCTCCGAGGGCAACCCGGAAGCCCTCAACCCGCAGATCGTCACGACGACCACGGGGATGAACGCCGGGCGGCCGATGTTCAACAACCTGGTCGAGTTCCGGAAGGGCTCGACCACCATCGAGCCGGGCCTGGCCGAGAGCTGGACCATCTCGCCGGACGGCCGCGAGTACGTATTCCGCCTGCGGACGGGGGTGAGGTTCCACGGTAACGCCCTGTTCCGCCCGACGCGGGAGATGAACGCCGACGACGTGGTCTTCTCGCTGATGCGGCAGTGGAAGGAGGATCACCCCTTCCACAAGGTCTCCGGGTTCAGCTTCGACTTCTTCCGCGACCTCGGCATGCCGGACCTGCTCCAGTCGATCGACCGGATCGACGACCGCACCGTGCGCATCGTGCTGACGAAGCCCGAGGCGCCCTTTCTGGCCAACCTCGCCATGCCTTTCAACGTCGTGCTCTCGGCCGAGTACGCCGACACGCTGCTGGCGATGGGCAAGCCCGAGCTCATCGACACGCAGCCCATCGGCACCGGGCCGTTCGTGTTCGACAGCTTCCAGAAGGACGTCACCGTCCGCTACCGCGCCTTCGAGGAGTACTGGGGCGGCCGGCAGGCGATCGACACGCTGGTGTTCTCCATCACGCCGAACCCGGCCGTGCGCTACACCAAGCTCAAGGCCGGCGAATGCCACGTGATGGCCTTCCCCAGCCCCGCGGACGTGCCGCGCATCGCCCAGGACCCTGCCCTCACGCTGCTGCAGCAGGAAGGGCTGAACGTCGGCTACATGGCGATGAACACCACCCGCCCGCCTTTCGACGACGCCCGCGTCCGGCTCGCCGCCAGCATGGCCATCGACAAGGCGGCCATCGTCGCCGCCGTCTACCAGGGCGCCGGCAAGGTCGCGAAGAACCCGATCCCGCCAACGCTGTGGTCCTACAACGATGCCATCGCCGACCACCCGTTCGACCGCGCGGCGGCGCTGCGGCTGCTGGCGGAGGCGGGCAAGGCGGACGGTTTCGAGGCCGATCTCTGGTACATGCCGGTGAGCCGCGCCTACAACCCGAACGGCAAGCGCATCGCCGAGATGATCCAGGCCGACCTCGCCCGCATCGGCATCCGCCTGCGGCTGGAGACGCGCGAGTGGGGCGAGTACCGCAGGGAGCTGCAGGCCGGCACGCCCACCCTCGCCCTTTATGGCTGGACCGGCGACAATGGCGATCCCGACAATTTCCTCTACGTGCTGCTCGGCTGCACCGCCGCCCGCGTCGGCGGCAACAACATCGCGCGCTGGTGCAACGAGCCGTTCGACGCGCTCGTCACCAGCGCCAAGCGAACCGCCGACCGCGCCGCCCGCGAGGCGCTGTACCGCCAGGCGCAGGAGATCGTCCACGCGCAGGCGCCCTGGGTCCCCATCGCTCATTCGGTCGTGTTCATGGCCACGCGCAAGGAGGTGACGGGCTTCGTCATGGACCCGCTCGGCCGCCATCCCTTCGACGGCGTCGACCTGAAGCCTTGAGCGCGGCCCTATGCTGCTCCGGTCCAGCGCCAGATGCGCATCGGCTCGACGATGTTCTTGAGCGCGTGAAGGCCCTTGTCCTCGAAGCCGGCGGCGACCTTTCCGCGCACGAGCTGGTGGACGTAGTCCGACAGCATCACGTCGCCCGGCGCCGCCATCTCCTGTACCCGCACGGCGAGCGCCACGCCCTCGCCGAAGCGGTCGTTGCTGCTCACCACGATATCGCCCACCGCGATGCCCAGCCGGAACCGGAACCGGGCGGCCGCACCGCCGGCCTCGACCGACCAGGCCGTCGCTTCCGCCTGGAAGGCGACGCTCCATTCCACCGCGTCGACCACGCTCTGGAACTCGATCAGCGCCCCGTCGCCGAGCATCTTGAAGAGCTGCCCGTTGCGCTGGGCCAGCGAGGGCGTCACCAGCTCGGACAGCACCCGGTCGACGGCGGCCAGCGTGTCGGGCTCGTCGTCCTGCACGAGCCGGCTGAAGCCGACGATGTCGAAGGAGACGATCGCCGCCAGCCGCCGCTCCGCCTGCGCCGGCCGCACCCAACGCACGCGGCGCAGCACGGAGCGGATGCGCGCCAGCAGTTCGCGCAGTTCGCACGGCTTGGCGAGGTAGTCGTCCGCGCCGAGCTCAAGGCCGACGACGCGGTCGATGGCGCTGGCGGTCGCGGTCAGCATGATCACCGGCAGCGGCGTCGTCTGCTTGAGCGAGCGGATGATCGAGAGCCCGTCCTCCTCCGGCATGTTGAGGTCGAGCACGACGAGATCGGGCTGGTCGCGCGCGATCAGGTGGCGCAGCGACCGGCCGCCGTCGCACAGGCTGACGCGGAAGCCGTGCAGCGACAGGTAATCTCCGATCATCTCGCGCGCCTCGGCCTCGTCGTCGACGACGGCGATGTGGCTCCTCGCCCTCACGCCGCAGCCTCCCGGTCCGACGCGGCCTTGATGGAAATCGTGAAGACGCTGCCCGCGCCCTGTCCCTGCGAGCGCACGTCCAGGCGGCCTTCGTGCAGGTCGACGATCCGCTTGGTGATGAACAGGCCGAGACCGGTCGAGTTCTCGCCGCCGGTGGGGCGAGCCGAGAGGCGCTGGAACCGCCCGAACAGGCGCGGATAGTCGTCCGGCCGCAGGCCCGGGCCGCTGTCCTGCACCGCCACGGACACCTCGCCGCCGGCGCTCGCGACGGTCACGGCGATGCGCCCGCCGGGCGGGCTGTACTTCACCGCGTTGCTGACGAGGTTGTCGACGGCCTCGCGCATCCGCTCGTGGTCGCACACGGCGGCAATGGAGTCCGGCGCCGAAAAGGCGATGGTCTGTTGCTTGCGGTCGGCGAGCGGCCGGTTGGCGTCGACCGCCTCGCGCACGAGCGCCACGAACTCCGTCGGCTCCGGCCGGACCGGCAGCTCCAGCGCATCGACCATCGCATCCTTGATCAGCGCGTCGACCATGCCGGTCAGCCGCCGGGTCGATTCGCGGATGCGGTCGAGCTGGTTCTGCGCGACCTCGCCCGCGTCGGGCATGCCCGCGATCATCTCCTGCAGGATCTCTGTCCGGCCCATGATGACGGCGAGCGGGTTCTTGAGGTCGTGGGCGACCATGCCGAGAACCTCGTTCTGGAACGCCGTCGTGCGCCGGGCGCGCGCGTACTGCGTCTCCAGCCGCCGGTTTGCGGCCATCAGCTCGGAGGTGCGCTGGGCGACGCGCTGCTCGAGCTGCTCGTTGGCGATGCGCAGCTCCTCCTGCAGCATCACCATGTCGAACGCCGCGGCGACGCGCTCCATGAAGAGGCGCAGAAGCAAGGGATCAGGGGACGCGACCGAACCCTGACCCGACAGCCGCACCGCGATGCGGCGGCCGGCTGCCGTGGATACCGCCATGCCGGCGGGATCAGCCGTGCGCAGGCCTGGAGGCCCCTCCAGCAGATCGAGCAGGCCGGCCTTGATGTCGTCGGGCAGGCCGGAGAAGGCGGCCAGCCCGGCGAGCCCAGCATGGCGCCCCCGGCCGGCGATGATCCGGCAGCCGCGTGCAGGGTTGGCCGGCTCGTCAAGCGCCACCACCCCGTCCGGCGGCACGCCCAGGATGGCGCAGAGCCGGTCCAGCACCTCCTCGGCGAGCCGGTGGATCGACCGCTGTCCGAAAAGCCGGGCGGTGAAGTCGAGCATCGTTTCGAGCGTGCGGTTGGTCTCGCCGATGCGAACGAGCTGGGCATGGCTGCGCAGGGCCGCGGTGAGCGTGGTGAAGAGCTTGTCGGCCGTCAGCTCGGTCTTGGCCTTGTAGTCGTTGATGTCGTAGCGCAGCACGACCTCGCGCTCGGGGGCCTGGCCCGGCTGGCCCGTCCGCAGGATGATCCGGACCGTCTCGTTGCCGAGGTCGCGGCGAATGTATTCCACGAGGTCGAGCCCGGCCCTGTCCGTCTCCATGACGACATCGAGCAGGATCACCGCAGTTTCGGGGTGCCGCGCGAGCAGATCCCGTGCTTCCTGGGCGGAATAGGCGGAGATGATCCGCAGGCCGACGCCGTTGAGCGCATAGTCGCCCAGCGCGAATCGTGTGCCTTCGTGCACGGCCTCATCGTCATCGACAACGGCGATCGTGGACACGCGAGACGCGGTTGCCGCCTCGGGCGTGTCGTCCACGACGAGGAGAAGATCGTCCTGCGGGTTCACGGGCGGGGTCCCTGGTCTTCGCTCTCTGCAGCGATTGCAAACCGGTCGGTTACTCTAGTCGCAACCTCAGATTGTGCAATCCGGAGATCGAAACATGGGTGGAAAGTCCCATCCGCGCGGTGCGATCCGTCACACGCGGAGAACGCGGCGACGCCCTCAGGCAGGCGTGCGGAACGGCGATCGGTCAGGGTCGGGCTCCGGCATCGCCGCGATGAGCATCCTGCCGTAGTCGGAGCCGGGCCGGTCGAAGATGTCTCCCGCCGGGCCCTGCTCCACGATCTCGCCACGGTAGATCAGCGCCACCCGGTCACAGACGTAGCGGATGACGCCGAGGTCGTGGGAGATGAACAGGTAGGTGAGATGCAGCCGCTCCTGCAGCGCGTGCAGGAGGTTCAGCACCTGTGCCTGGACGGACACGTCCAGCGCCGACGTCGGCTCGTCGAGGACAAGCAGTTCCGGGTTCACGGACAGGGCGCGCGCGATACCGATCCGCTGGCGCTGGCCGCCGGAGAACTCGTGCGGGAACCTGTGCAAGTGCTGCTCGCCCAGGCCAACGAGGTCGAGCAGTTCGACGACCCTGTCGCTGCGCTGGCGCCTGTCGAGCCGCAGGGTGTCACGGTGGACGATCATCGGCTCGGCGACGATGTCGTGCGCCGTCATGCGCGGATTGAGCGAAGCGTACGGGTCCTGGAACACGATCTGGATGCGCGCGCGCATGGCCCTCATGGCCGCGGGCGACAGCGAGGCGAGGTCGACCCCGTCGAAGATGATGCTGCCGGCCGTCGGCGGCTCCAGGCCCAGCACGCAGCGCGTCAGCGTCGTCTTGCCGGAGCCCGATTCCCCGACGAGGCCGAAGCTTTCGCGCTTCGTGATCGACAGGCTGACGTCCTTCAGCGCGTCGACGCCCTTGGAGCCGCGGCGGCCGGGATAGTGCTTCGAGAGGCCCCGGATCTCCAGCATCTCAGGCCTCCGCCGGCTGCGCGAGCAGGCACGCGACCGTGCGTCCTTCCCCCACGGGGACGGCTGGAGGGGGGGCAGCAAAACAGGTCGGCATGACGGCGGCGCAGCGCGACGCGAACCGGCAGCCTGCCGGCGGATGCAGCAGGTTCGGTACGACGCCGGCGAGGCCGCGCAACGCGCCGCGCGGCGTCGCCGCAGACGGCACCGCCGCCAGCAGCGCCCTTGTGTAGGGATGGCCCGGCGCCTTGAAGACGTCGCGCACCGGCCCCGCCTCCACCACCGTGCCGGCATACATCACGGCGACATGGCTGCAGAGCTGCGCCACGACGCCGAGGTTGTGGGTGATCATGAGGACCGTCAGGCCGTCCTCCTGCACGAGTCCATAGAGGAGGCGCAGGATTTGGGCCTGGACGGAGACGTCGAGAGCCGTCGTCGGCTCGTCGGCGATGAGCAGGTCCGGCCGCCCGATGAGCGCCATGGCGATCAGGACGCGCTGGCGCATCCCGCCCGAGAACTGGTGCGGGTAGTCGTCGAGACGCTGGGCGGCGTCGCGGATGCCGACACGCTCCAGCATGGCCTGCGCGTGGCGGCGCGCCGCCGCCCGTCTCTCGCCGCGGCCCGCGCCGGCCGGCAGCCCGAGCACGGAAGGATCCGTGGAGGCTGCGTGCAGCGCCACGTCCACCATCTGGTCGACGATGCGGAAGGCAGGGTTCAGGTTGGTCGTCGGATCCTGGAAGATCATGCCGATGCGCCGCCCGCGCAGGCGGCGCATGGCGGTCTCGTCGCAGCCCAGCAGATCCTGTCCGTCGAAGCGGATGGCCCCCTTCAGGTAGCGGCCCGGCGGGGACGGAACGAGCCGCGACACGGACAGACCGGTCAGCGACTTGCCGCACCCGGTCTCGCCGACGAGACCCCAGATCTCGCCGCGCTCGATCGTCAGGTTCACGCCCGCCAGCACATGCGCCTCGCCCTCAAAGGAGCGCATGGCCAGATGCAGGTCGTCGATCTCGAGCAGGGCCATGTCAGCGTCGCGCCCGCGGATCCATGACGTCGCGCAGTCCGTCGCCGAGTAGGTTGAAGCCGAACACGGCGAGGAAGATGGCGCAGCCGGGGAAGATCGCCGTCCACCAGTAGTCGGGCAGATAGCCGCGGGCGAGCGAGAGCAGCGAGCCCCATTCCGGCGTCGGCGGCTTCACGCCGATCCCCACGAAGCCCAGCGAGGCGACGGTGAGGATGGCAAAGCCCATGTCCAGCGACATTTTCACGATGACCGGCGAAACGATGTTGGGCAGGATGTGGCGCACGATGATGCGCGTCGTCCCCGCGCCGATGGCGCGCGCAGCCTGGACGTAGACCTCCTCCTTCTTGGCCATCACCTCGCCGCGCACGAGCCGCGCGAAGCCGGGCCACCACGACATGGAAATGGCGAACACCATGTTGGGAATGCCCGGCCCCAGCGCCGCCGCAATGGCCATCGCCAGGATCAGCGAGGGCAGCGTCAGCATCAGGTCCGTGAAGCGCATCAGCGCGTCGTCGATCCAGCCGCCGCGATAGCCCGCGATGGCCCCGATGGCGGTTCCGATCAGCGCCGCGACGACGACGACGGCGAGTCCCGCCAGCAGCGACACGCGCGTCCCGGCGACCACCAGCGAGAAGACGTCCTGCCCCAGCTCGTTCGTCCCGAACGGGAAGGCCCAGGACGGCGGCCTGAACCGCATGCCGGTATTGATGCCCCCGGTGACGTGCTCGGGATACGGCACGATCCAGGGGCCGGCGACCGCCGCGAAGAGCAACAGCACGACTATGGCGAGCCCGATCACCGACAACCAGCTCTGCCGGAACCGGTAGAGCCCGCGCCGCCAGTTGGTCCAGCGCGAGCCGAGCTTGCTGGCGGGGCCGCGTTCGGCGAGCGCGCTCATGCGTAGCGCACCTTCGGGTTGAGCAGCCCGTACAGCAGGTCGACGACGAGGTTGGCGAGGATGAAGATGGTGCCGATGGCCAGCGTCACCCCCATCACCGGCATGAAGTCCTGCGTGACGATCGCCTTGGTCGCGTAGAGCCCGACGCCGGGCCAGTCGAAGACCGTCTCCACCAGCACCGTGCCGCCGAGCAGCCAGCCGACATAGAGGCCGATCACCGTCAGGCTCGCCGACATGGCGTTCTTCAGCACGTACTTGAAGACGATCAGCCGCTGGGAGAGGCCGAGCGCGCGCTCCGTCAGCACGTAGTCCTGCTGCAGCACCTCGAGCGTCGTCGCGCGCATCATCCGCTTGATGGTCGCAAGGCGCGACAGGCTCATCGCGAAGGCCGGCAGCAACAGGTGCTGCAGCGCGATGAGAAAGGCCGCGCCGTTACCTGCCGCCAGGGCGTCGATGGTCAGGAAGCCCGTCACCGTTGGCGGCGGCTCCTCGATGATGGGATAGCGCCCGCCCAGCGGAAGCCAGCCCAGCCACATGGCGAAGGCGAGTTGCAGGATGAGCCCGAGGAAGAAACGCGGCATCGAGATCGCGCCGAGCGACAGCACGCGCGAGACGTAGTCCGGCCAGCGGTTGGCATAGACCGCCGACATCAATCCTGCCGGGATGCCAACGATCACCGCCAGCGCGAGCGCCGCGATCACGAGCTCCAGCGTCGCCGGCAGGTAGATCTTGAGGTCGTCCCACACGGGGCGGCGAGTGAGCACCGACTGGCCCCAGTCGCCCCGCACGAGCCCGCTGACATAGGTCCAGTAGCGGACCGGCAAAGGCTGGTCCATGCCGAGCTCGCGCGACAGCGAGTCGATCTCCGCCTGCGTCGCCTGCGGCCCCGCCGCCAGCTTCACGGGATCGCCCGGCAGGACGTTGGAGATCGTGAAGACGAGCAGCGACAG
>JAIYAB010000305.1 GCA_027489275.1 Hyphomicrobiales bacterium | reverse complement strand
GGGCCGCGCGCCGATCTCGAGCGCCGCGGCCACAGCGGCGCCCGACGAGATCCCAACAGGGATGCCTTCGATCCGGGCCAGCGCCCGGGCGGTCTCGAACGCCGTCTGATTGCCGACGGTGATCACCTCGTCGATCACGCTGCGGTCGAGGACGTCCGGCACGAATCCCGCCCCAATGCCCTGAATCTTGTGCGGGCCGGGCTGGCCTCCGGACAGGATCGGCGAGTCTTCCGGCTCCACCGCCACGACCCGGAGCGAGGGCCGGCGCGGCTTCAGCACCTGCGCGACGCCGGTAATGGTACCGCCGGTGCCCACGCCCGACACGAAGTAGTCGATGTTGCCGTGCGTGTCGTTCCAGATCTCCTCGGCCGTCGTGCGGCGGTGGATGTCCGGGTTCGCCGGGTTCTTGAACTGCTGCAGGATGACGGAGCCGGGAATGGAGGCCTTGAGCTCCTCGGCCCTGGCGATGGCGCCTTTCATGCCCATGGGCGCAGGGGTCAGCTCGAGCTGGGCGCCGAGCAGGGCGAGCATCTTGCGACGCTCGATGGACATCGATTCAGGCATCACCAGGATCAACTTGTAGCCTCGCGCCGCGGCGACGAAGGCGAGCGCGATACCAGTGTTGCCGGATGTGGGCTCGATCAGCGTCGCGCCGGGCGCAATGGCTCCGGCGTGCTCGGCGGCGTCGATCATGTTGACGCCGATGCGGTCCTTCACGCTCGAGATCGGGTTGAAAAACTCCAGCTTCGCCAGCAGATGCGCCTTCACGCCCCTGTCGGCGGCCAGCCTGTCCAGCCGGACGATCGGAGTGTCCCCGATCGTGTCCGTGATCGAGCTGTAGATGCGACCGCGGCCCACCGGCCGCGACTCATGGGAAGCGTTTGCCATCGTCATATCCTCGTACCCGAAGCCGGAACGACCGGACTCGATTCCAGGATAGACAATTTACAGCACAGTGTCGATTAACTGCGATAACACATGTCAGATCGTAAAATCCGCCGCCACCAAGGCGTCGTCGAATACGTCTTCTGAATCGGCCTTCCGGCACAGGTCATCCACCGTCACGGCGTCGAGTTCCCGCAAGAACGACGACCCGGCGTGGACGACCATGGGTCCGACGACAGCATCGACGAGACGCGACTCGGGGATCGGCGGCATGGAATCCTCGCCGGTCGACGCCATGGCGGCGCGAACGATGTCGCCTGCGGTGATGCGGCGGCGCTCCTTGGCGATCTCGTAGCCTCCCCGCGGTCCCCGTACACCCTTGAGGATGCCTGCGCGCACGAGGGCCTGAAGCATCGTTTCCAGGTGGCGGGGCGGGAGGTTGTGGCGAACGGCGAGATGTTTCGCGGCCACGGGCGAGGGACGCGCGTGCAGCGCGATGTCGACCACGGCGGCGATCGCCAGCAGGCTGCGGCGTGACAGCAGTATCATGAAGAAAGCCCCTCCTCTGAAGGACGGGCCCGTTCGTCAGACGCCCGTCGAACCATATCCTCCGGCGCCCCGAGCCGTGTCCGTGAGGCTTTCCGCCTCTTCGAGGACCACGTGTGCCACCGGGGCCACGACGAGCTGGGCGATGCGCATCCCGCGGGTGATCTCGAAGGGCTCCGGCCCATGGTTCACCAGCACGACACCCACTTCGCCGCGATAGTCCGCGTCGATCGTGCCCGGCGCATTCAACACGGTGACACCGTGTTTCAGCGCGAGGCCCGATCGCGGGCGAACCTGCGCCTCGTAGCCTTCGGGCACTTGGAGCTTCAGGCCCGTCGGTACAAGACCCCATTTCCCGGATTGAAGTGTGATTTTTTCCGTGGCTGCTATTGCCGCAAGCAAATCCAGCCCAGCCGCAGCTTTGCTTGCGTAATCGGGAAGAGGCAGGCCTTCGGCGTGGGAAAGCCGGATCACACGGACGACTACACCCATGTGCTCTCCCCCAGGGCAGCCGCAATCCGCCGCGCCAATGCGTCCGCCACGGCAGCCTTCGACATGGTGGGCCAGGACTCGACGCCTTTCGCCGAGACGACGTGGACAGTGTTGCTGTCGCCGCCCATCACGCCCGTCGCCGTCGATACGTCGTTGGCTACGATCCAGTCGCATCCCTTGCGACGGAGCTTGTCCTGCGCATGGGCGATGACCTTCTCCGTCTCGGCGGCGAAGCCGACGACGAGATCGGGCCGGCCTGATGCCCTATGCGCGGTGGTCGCGAGGATGTCAGGGTTCTCCACCAGGACAAGCGCCGGCGGGCCCTTGCCGTCCTTCTTCATCTTCTCTCCGCCCTGCGCCGCCACCCGCCAGTCTGCAACGGCAGCGCAGAACACCGCCACATCGGCCGGAAGGGCCGCATCCACCGCTTCGAGCATCCCGACTGCGGTCTCCACCCGCACCACGTCGACACCCGAGGGATCGGGGATAGCGACGGGGCCCGAGACGAGGGTCACGCGGGCTCCCAGGCGGGCGCATGCGGCGGCGATTGCATGCCCCTGCTTGCCCGAGGATCGGTTGGCGATGAAGCGGACCGGATCGATCGGCTCGTGCGTCGGCCCTGAGGTCACGATGACGTGCCGGCCCGAGAGCGGCTTCGCGTCAGCGGGGCGCAGCATCTCCACCGCCGCCTCGGCAATCCGCTCCGGCTCGGCCATCCGACCCGGCCCGAACTCGCCGCACGCCATGTCGCCCTCGTCCGGGCCGACGAAGGACGCCCCGTCCGCCCGCAGCCGCTCGACGTTGCGCCGTGTCGCCGGGTGCAGCCACATGCGGACATTCATCGCCGGCGCCACGAGAACGGGCTTGTCAGTAGCAAGAAGCACCGTCGAGGCGAGGTCGTTGGCAAGCCCGTTGGCCATCTTGGCCATGAGGTCGGCAGTGGCGGGCGCCACGATGAGCAGGTCCGCGTCGCGCGACAGCTCGATGTGTCCCATCGCGGCCTCGTCGGTCAGGGAGAAGAGGTCGGAGTAGACGGTATCGCCGCTCAGGCTCCCCGCCGAAAGCGCCGTCACGAAGTGCTGGGCCGCGGCGGTGAGAACGCACCGCACCGCAAGGCCGCGTTTGCGCAGCGCGCGGATCAGTTCCAGCGCCTTGTAGGCGGCGATGCCGCCGCCGATGATCAGGAGAATGCGCCGCGGCGTCGGAGTCGTGTCGGGGAGCGTCATGGCGTCGTCGACCTGCCGGATGTGCGAGGGCCGCAGCCTGTCACGACCAGAACCGGATCGCCAGTGCAGCGAGGCTGGCTGCGATCACCCATAGCGCGGCGTTTCCCCAGCGCGCCCGCCGCGCCTCGGCGGCGCCGATGGCCTGGACGCTGTCCTCGGACAGCGGGAAGCCGCGCGTCGCGCCGTCCTCCAGCGCCACGGCCAGCCGCTCCATGCGCGAGGCCATGCGCGGCAGGCCGCCGAGCAGCGCGGCCATGGACGCCGCGCCGCGTCCGGCCTCCTCGATCTTGCCAAGAGGGCCCAGATTGCGCTCGATCCACTCGCGCACCACGGGCTCGGCGGTGCTCCACATATTGAGACGCGGGTCGAGCGACCTCGCCACACCCTCCACGACCACCATCGTCTTCTGCAGCATCACGAGCTCGGTCCGCGTGCGCATGTCGAACAGCGCGGTGATCTCGAAGAGCAGCGTCAGCAGCTTGGCCATCGAGATCTGATCGGCCGTCCGCTTGTGGATGGGTTCGCCGATGGCCCGGATGGCCTGGGCGAAGTCCTCCACCGCGTGGTGCCCCGGCACGTAGCCTGCCTCGAAGTGGACCTCGGCGACGCGGTGATAGTCCCGCACGATGAAGCCGAGAAGGATTTCCGCCAGAAACCGCCGTTCCTTTGGCCCGAGCCGCCCCATGATCCCGAAATCGACGGCGCAGAGCCGACCCTGCGGATCGACGAACAGGTTGCCGGGGTGCATGTCGGCATGGAAGAAGCCGTCGCGCAGCGCATGGCGGAGGAACGACTGGATCACGACGCGTCCGAGCGCGACGCGATCATGCCCAGCCGCCTCGATCCGGTCGATGGCGTTGAGCGGGAGCCCGTCGACCCACTCCATGGTGAGGACGTCCCGCGCCGTCCGCTCCCAGTCCACTTCGGGAACGCGGAAATCGGGATCGTCCTTCGTGTTCTGCGCCATCTCCGACAGCGCGGCGGCTTCCAGCCGCAGGTCCATTTCCATCGCGACCGAGCGCGCAAGCGTCTCTACGACGCCGACCGGGCGAAGCCGCCTGGTCTCCGGTGCGATCCTTTCGATGAGGCGGGCGGCGAAGGCCATCGCATCGAGATCACGCCTGAAGCGCGCGCGTACGCCTGGACGAAGCACCTTCACGGCCACGGTGCGAGGCCCATCCGGGCCTGTGACCACCCCCTTGTGCACCTGCGCGATGGAGGCGGCCGCGACAGGCTCGCTCAGCGACGCGAAAAGATCGGGAATCGACTGGCCGAGCGTCGCCTCAATGGAGGCAACCGCCTCTGCCTTCGGAAAAGGCGGCATCCGGTCCTGCAACGCCTCGAGGTCCCGTGCCACGCGCGTGCCAACGACGTCGGGGCGGGTGGCAAGGAACTGCCCGAACTTGACGTAGGAAGGACCGAGCCGGGTAAGGCCCTTCGCCAGCCGTTGCGCCCCGTCGCCGGCATCGCGCCTCTCGACAAGGCGCGCGAACCAGAGACCGACCCGCCCGATCGGCGGCAGCTCCGCAGGATCGACGAGACCGAATGCGCCCTCCCTCGCGAGGACGAATCCCACCCGGACCAGACGGACGCCGTGAAAGAGGCTGCTCAGCACGTCTCGGAACTCACAGCTTCCAGCCGGAGTGCAGCCGGACGATGCCGCCCGTCATGGCGCGGTGCGTGACACGCCCAAACCCGGCGTCCCGGATCATCCTGGCGAAGCTCTCCGGCCGTGGAAACTTCCGGATCGATTCGACGAGGTAGCGGTAGGGTTGGCCATCGCCCGTGACGACCTTGCCGAGCGCCGGCACGACCGCGAAGGAATAGGCATCATAAATCGTGTCCAGACCAGGCACGTCCACGTGCGAGAACTCCAGGCACAGGAAGCGCCCGCCGCGCTTGAGCGCGCGGTAGGCTTCCGACAGGGCCAGCTCGATGCGCGGCACGTTGCGGATGCCGAAGGCGATCGTGTAGGCGTCGAAGCGGCCGTCGGGAAACGGCAGGGCCTCCGCATTGCCCTCGACGAACTCGATCCGGTCGTCGAAGCGCGAAGGCGCGCGCTCGCGCCCCACAGCAAGCATGTCGGCGTTGATGTCGAGCACGGTCATCCGGGCCGCCGGCCCCGCGGCATCCAGCACCCTGAAGGCGACGTCCCCGGTGCCGCCGGCCACGTCGAGGTGGTCGAACGGCCGATCACGCGGCGGGCGCAGCGAGGACACGAGGGCGTCCTTCCAGGCGCGGTGCAGCCCGGCAGACATCAGGTCGTTCATGAGGTCGTAGCGACGCGCCACCTTGTGGAACACGTCGTCCACGAGATCCTGCTTGCCCTCCAGCGGCACGGTCGAGAAACCGAAATGGGTGTCCCGACCGGAGACTTCGCCCGGCCTCCCGTCCTTGTCGCCTGCGCTGCTCATCATTCCGTTGCCTGTCCGTTCAGGGCGCGGACCATAGCGCGGCGCGTTCCGGCGCGCTATGCGTCGCCTTCGACTTTCCCGGAGCCGCCGGCACGCCGAGAATGGAACCCGATCATGCCCGAACTGCCCGAGGTCGAAACCGTCCGCAGGGGACTCGAGCCCGCGATGGTGGGCGCGCGTCTCGTCCGCGTGGAGCAGCGGCGACCCGACCTGCGGTTCCCGTTTCCGCCGGACTTCGCAGCACGCCTCGAAGGCCGGACGATCGCGGCGCTCGGCCGCAGGGCGAAGTATCTGGTCGCCGACCTGGACGACGGCGTGGTCCTGGTCATGCATCTGGGGATGAGCGGACGGTTCACCGTGACCGATGCCAAAACCGAGGGCCGACCGGGTGCCTTTCATCATGAGGCAGGCGGGCTGCCGGCGCACGACCACGTCGTATTTCATCTCTCGAGCGGCGCGGCCGTCACTTATAATGACGCGCGGCGGTTCGGCTTCATGACGCTCGTGCCGCGGGTCGACCTGCCGTCCCATGCCCTCTTCCGCGCGCTGGGTGTAGAGCCTCTCGGCAATGCGCTAGAAGGCGCGCTTCTCGCGCGGCTCTTCGCCGGCAAGACCACGCCGCTCAAGGCGGCGCTCCTCGACCAGACCCTGATCGCAGGGCTGGGGAACATCTACGTGTCCGAAAGTCTTCATCGCGCGGGTCTCTCGCCGCGACGGATGGCCGGGACGCTGGCAACGCGGGCCGGCGGCCCGACGGCCGGGGCCGGCCGGCTTGCGGAGGCCATCCGCTCAGTGCTGGAGGACGCCGTCGCGGCAGGCGGATCGACACTGCGCGACTATGCGCATACCGACGGGTCGCTCGGCTATTTCCAGCACGCATTCCGGGTGTATGGCCGCGAAGGCGAGCCCTGTCCGACGCCCGGCTGTCGCGGCGTCGTGCAGCGGATGGTCCAGTCGGGCCGGTCGACCTTCTACTGCGGCTCGTGCCAGCGCTGAGCGTGTGGACGCAGCCGTGCCGGCAGCGGCGCTTGCAGCGGACCGTCCGCTCGGCTAGCCCTTTGGCAACGGGAGAACGCCATGGCCTTCGAAAACATCCTGGTCGAGCAGCGCGGCAAGGTCGGCCTCGTCACGCTGAACCGGCCGCAGGCGCTGAATGCACTGAACAGTGCCCTGGTGGCTGAGCTGAACGAGGCCCTCGACGGCTTCGATCGCGATCCGGCTGTCGGCTGTATTGTCATCACCGGCTCGGAGAAGGCGTTCGCCGCCGGCGCCGACATCAAGGAGATGAAGGACAAGACCTTCCCGGACACGTATCTCGACGACTTCATCACGTCGTGGGACCGGGTCGGGGCGCGGCGCAAGCCGATCATCGCTGCGGTTGCCGGCTTTGCACTCGGCGGCGGCTGCGAGCTTGCGATGATGTGCGACTTTATCCTTGCCGCCGACACGGCGAGGTTCGGCCAGCCCGAGATCAAGCTGGGCGTCATGCCGGGCGCCGGCGGCACGCAGAGGTTGACGCGCTTCGTGGGAAAATCGAAGGCCATGGAGATGTGCCTGACGGGCCGCATGATGGACGCCGCCGAAGCCGAGCGCGCCGGCCTCGTCTCGCGGATCGTGCCGGCGGCGGAGCTCGTCGACGAGGCCCTCAGGGTGGGCGCGCAGATCGCCGACATGTCGCTGCCCATCGCCATGATGACGAAGGAGAGCGTCAACCGCTCCTACGAGACCACGCTCGCGGAGGGCATCCGCTTCGAGCGCCGCGTGTTCCACGCCATGTTCGCCACCGCCGACCAGAAGGAAGGCATGTCCGCCTTCGCGGAGAAGCGCAAACCAGGCTTCCGCAACGCCTGAGCGCACGACGGAGGCCATCGTGGAGATCGGTGTCGAGGTCGTGGCCGCTCTGGCGGCCGTGGCGCTGTGCGCCGGCTTCTTCGATGCGATCGCCGGCGGCGGCGGGCTGCTGACGGTCCCGGCCCTGCTGCTGGCCGGCTTCGATCCGGCGACCGCGATCGCCACCAACAAGCTGCAGGGATCCTTCGGGACGCTTTCGGCCACGGCGGCTTTCGCGCGCGCGGGCCGGATCGACTGGCGCGCGGCAGCGCCCATGGCTGCAGCCGCTGCGATGGGGTCTCTGGCCGGCGCGGCGGCGGTCCGGTGGATGCCGGCCGGGTTCTTCGCCGCGATCGTGCCCGTGCTGCTGATCGCCGTCGCCCTGTATTTCTGGCTCGGACCGAAGATGAGCGAGGATGATGCGCGGCGGCGCATGACCGCCGGTCTTTTTGCCGGCACGCTCGCCCCGCTGATCGGTTTTTATGACGGCATCTTCGGCCCGGGGGCCGGCTCCTTCTATATGGTGGGGCTGGTCACGCTCCTTGGCCTCGGACTGGTCCGCGCCACGGCCCACACCAAGCTGCTGAATGCATCGAGCAATGTCGCCTCGCTGCTCTTCTTCATAGCCGCAGGACTGGTGGTCTGGCCCGTGGGGCTGGCGATGGGGCTGTGCGCGATGGTGGGCGCTCAACTCGGGTCGCGCCTGGCGATGCGCAAGGGGGCAAGCCTCATTCGCCCGCTCCTCATCGCCGTATGCTGCGCGACCGCGGCCAGGCTGCTGCTTGATCCGGCCAACCCGTTGCGCCATGCGATCCGGCAGTTGATCGGATGGGGCTGAGTCCCGTTGACGGTGCCAGGCTCACTCGCTATAAGCGCGCACCTGACGGCGCCGGGCGACCGCGTGCCTACCATTCACCATTTTCTGCGCCGGGCAGCCCAGCGGGCCCTTCCGGCGCGACCGAGGACGACCGATGGCCAACACCACTTCGGCGAAAAAGGCGACCCGCAAGATCGCGCGCCGCACCGCCGTGAACCGCAACCGGCGTTCGCGCATGCGCACTTTCGTCAAGAAGGTCGAGGAAGCCATCCTTGCCGGCGACAAGGCGGCTGCAACCGCTGCCTTCCAGGCCGCCGAGCCGATCCTCATGCGCGCAGCCCAGAAGGGCATCGTGCACCGCAACACGGCGTCGCGGAAGGTGTCGCGGCTGTCCCACGCGATCAGTGCAATCGGCGGCTGAGACCCCTTCGTCCCACCTTCGTCGAACGTCATTAAGCTGCTTAAGCCCGGTCCTTTTGGCCGGGCTTTTTGTTTGAGGATTGGCGTTAACCAAATCGTTGCAAACTTGCACCACGCGCCGCTGATCCACCCCCGCGGCAGCTCATAGCCACCAATTTCCAGTTGACACGCATGACCCCGTGGAAGGCTTTCTTGTCGACCGGTACGTGCCTCAATCGGACAAGAATTTCGCAGATATATCAATAATTTATGGCACAAGAGAAGGGTGGGACTTCGAATCCGTGTCCCTACCGTCCCGGCATGCTTTGCGACGAAAAAAAAACGATCGTCCGGGACCTGTCGCCCAAGCTTAAGGAATTCTGAACTGTCTCAACCGCTTGTCGCGGATCGCTCAGGGCGCCGACCATCCTGCTCCCACTGCGCACCCTCCCGGTCCGCCGAGTCGTGTTGCACCCCCCCAGCCCCCTGTGTAAGTTGATGTCACCCCGGGGCGCGGCTCCGAGGTTCATCCAAAAGGGCAAGTGTAGTCGCTCCCTGTTTGCGGGAACGAAGCGTTGTTGCGTCTAAAGCCGCTGTCATCGGATGGCAGGCATTGGGTTTGGTTGAAGGATCGGGAACGAACTCTTGTCGATGACTGGGCGTTTCGACGTCGGGATTTCGGCAGGCGCATTTTGAGGGGGCGGACCTTGTTGCGCGACACGGATTTCGAGCATCAGTACACCTGCGGAGCCACACGCATGTCGGTTTCGCGGTCGGCGTGGCTTGAGACGTCCGGCGGTCCCACGGGGCGGCTTCACTAGCGTCGGTCGGCAGGCGGTCGGCACCGCCATTCTCTGTCATCATTCACTTCACATTTGGCAGCACGCCTCCGTTCGGGGCGCGCGCGGGGTCAATGTCTATGCTTCAATCGGATCAGGCGGCGGCGGAGCTGGCGATGGCGGATATCGGCGGCCCGGATCATCATCGTGCGGAACGGGACCAGGCGTGGGACCGGGTGCTGCGGCGGCTTCGGGCTGAACTCGGCGAGGACGTGTACTCGAGCTGGTTCGGTCGGCTCGAACTGGTCGCCGTGATCGACGGAGTCGCGCAGCTCACTGTACCGACCCGTTTCCTCAAGAGCTGGATCCAGTCTCACTACATCGACAAGGTGCGAGCGTTGACCTCCGTGGAGATCGACGGGGTGCGTGACATAGCGCTGGGCTTTCGCGGCGCGGCTTCGCGACAGGCGAACCGGACTGCGCCGGCCGAGACGCCGGCCGCGAACCAGGGCGCTTCCGCCGTGAGCGGCCGGGCGGCTTCTCCCGAGCGCGCGTCCTTTGCGCTGCCTGTCTCCTCCGAGCGAACGACGACGACCGAACTGGACGGAATCCAGGGGTCTCCGCTCGATCGCCGGCTCACGCTGGCCAGCTTCCTCGTCGGTCGTTCGAACGCTCTCGCCCATGCGGCGGCCGAGAAGGTGGCGCGCATCGAGTCGGGCGTGCCGCTCTACAATCCGCTCTACATCCACGCGTCGGTGGGACTCGGCAAGACACACCTTCTGCAGGCCGTGGCGCACGAGGTCCTTTCGGGGGGGAGGAGAGTGATCTACCTGACCGCCGACCGGTTCATGTACGGTTTCGTCGCCGCGCTGAAGGCGCAGACTGCGCTGGCGTTCAAGGAGCGGCTACGCGGGATCGACCTGCTCGTCATCGACGATGTGCAGTTCCTGCAAGGCAAGTCGATCCAGCAGGAATTCTGCCACACCATCAATGCGCTGATCGACGCCGGCCGTCAGGTCGTCATTGCGGCCGACCGTCCGCCGGGCGACCTCGAAAGCCTCGATGAGCGCGTCCGCTCGCGTCTGGCCGGCGGCCTCGTCGTCGAAATGGGCGCTCTGGACGAGGCGCTCCGTGTCAAGATCCTCGAGGCCCGGATTGCCGCGGCACGCGTCCACCAGCCGAATTTCGAGGTCAACACGCAGGTCCTGACGTATGTCGCCCGGGTGATCACGACCAACGGCCGCGACCTCGACGGAGCCGTCAATCGCTTGCTCGCCCATTCGACCCTGTCCGGCGCGCCCCTCACGGTCGAGGTAGCGGAGGCCGCCATCCGCGATCTCGTGCGGTCTCGCGAGCCGCGCAAGGTGCGCATCGAAGACATCCAGAAATTGGTGGCGACCCACTACAACGTCAGCCGCGCGGACATTCTCTCGTCGCGGCGCTCTGCCGGGGTGGTGAAGCCGCGGCAGATCGCCATGTACCTGTCCAAGCAGCTCACCTTGCGCTCGCTGCCGGAGATCGGCCGCCGCTTCGGTGGCCGGGACCACACCACCGTGCTGCATGCCGTTCGCAAGATCGAGAACGCGGTGGGAGCAGATCCGACCTTGCGCGAGGACATCGAGCTCCTGAAGCGCATGCTGCAGGAGTAGGCCCGCGCGAAACGCTGTGAACAGCCGCGCCCGGGCCCGCCGATCAGGCCGTCTCGGCTTGCGCCCCGGCGGGCCCCGCGCCAATGTGCCTGTCCCGCGCGGCACCCCCGCCAGCGCGGCTTGATCGGATCTAGGGTCCCGGATCGGCCATGAAGGTCACTGTCGAGCGCGGCGCGCTGCTCAAATCACTGGGTCACGTGCACAGGGTGGTCGAACGACGCAACACCATCCCGATCCTCTCGAACGTGCTCATTCGCGCGGAGGCCGGTGAGCTCAGCCTGCGGGCGACGGATCTCGATCTCGAGGTCACCGAGAGCATCGCCGCCGATGTCGGGCACCCGGGCGCCACCACGGTCCCGGCGCACGTGCTCTACGACATCGTGCGCAAGCTGCCCGACGGGGCGCAGGTATCGCTGGAAATGTCCGGGGATGCGGGCCAGATCCTGATCCGCTCTGGCCGCTCGCGGTTCAATCTCCAGGCCCTTCCCGAGTCCGATTTCCCGGACCTTGCGTCCGGGGACATGGGCCACCGGTTTACGCTCGGCGCCGCCGACCTGAAGCGGCTGATCGAGAAGACGCAGTTTGCGATCTCCACCGAGGAAACGCGCTACTATCTCAACGGCATCTATCTCCACACCATGGAGAGCGGCGGACGTGCGGTGCTGCGGGCGGTCGCGACGGACGGGCATCGCCTGGCGCGGGTCGAAACCGATGCACCGGCGGCGGCAGCCGGAATGCCCGGCGTGATCATCCCGCGCAAGGCGGTGGCCGAGATCATCAAGCTGATCGACGACGCGGGCGAGCAGGTCACCGTCGAGTTGTCGCCCAACAAGATCCGCCTCGCGCTGGGAACCGTCGTTCTCACCTCGAAACTGATCGACGGGACGTTCCCCGACTACCAGAGGGTCATTCCGGCCGGAAACGACAAGCGCCTCGTGGTCGACAAGGGCGACTTCGCCGCCGCGGTTGATCGCGTGTCGACGATCTCGTCCGAACGCGGCCGCGCCGTGAAGATGGCGCTGTCCGACGGTCGGCTGACGCTGTCGGTGACCAATCCGGACTCGGGCTCCGCCATCGAGGAGATCGAGGTCGATTACGATGCACCCCCGATCGATATTGGTTTCAACGCCCGGTATCTTCTTGATATTGCCGGCCAACTGGAGGGCGACACGGCCTTGTTCATGCTGGCCGACCCCGGTTCGCCCACCCTGATCCAGGACCGCGAGGGAGCAAGCGCGCTCTATGTCCTGATGCCGATGCGCGTGTGACGGCCCGGGCGACGCGGGATTCGCTTGTCTCTTCTGCCGCTCGGTGCTTCTGAAGCGGCATGCCTGACGACAATGCCTCCACCGGTGCCGGTCCCGCCGTCGTCGCGCCAGCGATAGAGCGGCTGATCCTCGCCGATTTTCGCTCCTATGCCGCAGTGGATCTGACCGTGAGCGGGCGGATCATGGCCCTGGTGGGTGAGAACGGCGCAGGAAAGACCAACGTTCTGGAGGCCCTCTCGCTGTTCTCGCCCGGGCGAGGTCTCCGCCGCGCCGATCTGGCCGACATGGCGAAGAGCGGGGGCTCCGGGGTCTTCTCGGCCTCGATACGTCTCGCCGACGGCCGGAGGCTCGGCACCGGGACCGAACGGGCGGACGGCGACGCCCTGATGCGCAGATGCCGGATGGATGGGGCGGCCGTGGGGTCGCCCGCGGCCTTCGGCGATGTGCTTCGCCTCGTCTGGTTGACGCCTGCGGCCGACGGCCTCTTCGTCGGCCCGGCGGGCGACCGGCGCCGGTTCCTCGACCGGCTCGTACTCGCCGTCGATTCGGCGCATGGCTCGCGCGTCAGCGCGCTCGAGCGCGCCCTTCGCTCGCGCAACCGGCTTCTCGAGGACGAGCGCGCGGACCCCGCGTGGCTCGATGCCATCGAGCGGGAGGTCGCGGAGACGGGCGTCGCTGTGGCGGCCGGCAGGCGCGAGGCGGTCGAACGGCTGGCTGGCATCATCGCAGCCTCACGTGACGAGGCTTCTCCCTTCCCGTGGGCTTACGTCGCGCTGGCGGGTCCGCTCGATACAGAGCTGGCGGCTGCGCCGGCCGTCGATGTCGAGGATCTCTATCGGGGCTGGCTCAGGGCAGGGCGGGCCCGGGACCGTGCTGCAGGGCGAACGCTGGTAGGACCTCAGGCGTCGGACCTCGTCGTCCATCACGGGCCGAAGGGCCTGCCGGCCGGACAGGCGTCCACGGGCGAGCAGAAGGCACTTCTGATTGGGCTCGTGCTCGCGCATGCGCGCCTCGTCGCCGCAATGACGGGGATTGCGCCGCTGGTTCTTCTCGACGAGGTCGCGGCCCATCTCGATCCGCGGCGGCGGAGCGCCCTGTTCGAGACGCTGCGGGATCTCGGCAGCCAGGTCTGGATGACCTCGGCGGACCCGGCCGTCTTCGCCGGTCTCCCGGCGGGGGGGGAAACGCTCGAGGTGACGCCGGGCCGCATTGTTTCTATAAGGACGGCATGAACATCGAGAGTCTGGTGGTCTTTGCGGTGGCGCTGTTCGTGGCCGCCGCTTCGCCCGGTCCCGGCATCGCGGCGATCGTGGCCCGGGTGCTGGGGCGCGGGACCGCGGGGGCCCTGGCGTTTACGGCCGGCGTCGCCATGGGCGATGTGGTGTGGCTGACCGTGGCAGTCACCGGGCTGGCGGCATTGGCGAACACCTTCCACGGCGTGTTCACGGTGGTGAAATACGCTGGGGCGGCCTATCTCTTGTTCATCGCGTGGAAGCTCTGGAACGCGCCGGCCCTCGCCCCTGAACTTCGGGCCCAGATCCCCGCCGAACCACCGCTGAGGCTGTTCCTCGCCGGGCTGTCCGTCACAATGGGCAATCCCAAGGTCATGGTCTTCTACCTTGCCCTGCTGCCGAGCATCATCGACATGCAGGCGCTGGACGGGCTGGGCTACGCGGAACTCGTCGTGGTGACCCTTGTCGTGCTGGCTGCCGTCTTCGGCGGCTACGTGCTTCTGGCCGCCCGCGCAAGACGCCTGTTCACCAGCCCGAGCGCCATCCGCGCGGTCAACAGGACGTCCGGCGTGGTCATGGCCGGCGCGGCCGCGGCGATCGCCGCACGCTGACGCCGCGAATAGTCGAAATGCCGGGGACTCGCGCCGCCTGCGGCCGTGAAAAGGCCCCCGTTCCAGCCTATATTCATAACGCGAATCAACGGCTTCCAACCGTTCGAGACCTGCCTCCGGAGAGATGATGGCCGAACCAGCCCGCCGCGACGATGCATCCGATGCCTACGGCGCCGATTCCATCAAGGTTCTCAAGGGCCTGGATGCGGTGCGCAAGCGTCCGGGCATGTACATCGGCGATACCGATGACGGCTCCGGCCTGCATCATATGGTCTACGAGGTCGTCGACAACGCGATCGACGAGGCCCTCGCCGGCCATGCGACCGAAGTCACCGTAACGCTGAATGCTGACGGATCCTGCACGGTCACGGACAACGGGCGCGGGATTCCCACGGATATCCACACGGAGGAGGGTGTCTCGGCGGCCGAGGTCATCATGACCCAGCTCCACGCCGGGGGTAAGTTCGACCAGAATTCCTACAAGGTTTCCGGCGGCCTGCACGGAGTAGGAGTCTCGGTCGTCAACGCCCTGTCGTCGTTCCTGCGGCTGCGGATCTGGCGCAACGGCTTCGAGCACGCCATGACCTTCACCCACGGCGACGCCGACGGCCCGCTGAAGGTGATCGGTCCGTCCGGCGACAAGCGCGGGACGGAGGTCTCGTTCCTGCCGTCCACGCAGACGTTCACTCAGGTCGAGTTCGACTACGACACGCTGGAGCACCGGCTACGCGAACTGGCGTTCCTCAACTCCGGCGTTCGCATCATCCTCACCGACGCGCGTCATGCAGAGGTGCGCCGAGAGGAAATGATCTACGAGGGCGGGCTCGAGGCGTTCGTGCGTTACCTCGATCGCGCCAAGACGGCGATCATCGGTTCTCCGCTGATGGTCAAGGCGGAGCGGGACGGGATCACGGTCGAGGCCGCGCTGTGGTGGAACGACAGCTACCACGAGAACGTCCTGTGCTTCACGAACAACATCCCGCAGCGTGACGGCGGCACCCACCTCGCCGGCTTCCGGTCTGCCCTGACCCGCCAGGTGACGGGCTACGGCGAATCGTCCGGCCTCACGAAAAAGGAAAAGGTCGCGCCTAGCGCCGAGGACTGCCGCGAGGGCCTGACGTCGGTCCTGTCGGTGAAGGTGCCGGATCCCAAGTTTTCGTCGCAGACCAAGGATAAGCTCGTCTCCTCCGCGGTTCGCCCGGTGGTCGAGAGC
>JAIYAB010000129.1 GCA_027489275.1 Hyphomicrobiales bacterium | reverse complement strand
CGGCGCCGGGGTCGGCGCCGTTGCGGCCGGAGGCTGCGCCGGGGCCGGCGCAGGGGCCGGCGGAGGCGCGGCGGCCTGCTGCGGGGGCGTCGACGGCAGGCCGAAACGGTAGACGACCCCGCCGAAGCCGAGGACGCCGGCGATCAGGATCGCGACCTTGAGCCAGACAGCCATGAAACTACGCCCTTCCCGCCCCGCATTCGTCGCGCCAAGCGCGCGCCACGGGCCAAAACCCTAGACCATCATCGATTCCGATGGAATTGCATCATGGCCCGCCTGCATTGATGTCGCATGCTTTTTAGTCGAGTTTGGTTTCTGCGTCTGCCGCGGACGATCGCGCGCTCCGGCCCGCCGCGCTCGTGATTGACCCTTCGCTGCCGCAATGCAACAAAAAGCGAATGGCCGATCTTCATTCCATTTGCGTCTATTGCGGCTCCGGCTTCGGAGCCGACCCCGTCTTCGCCCACACCGCGGCTCATCTGGGGCGTCGCATCGCCGAGGAGGGGCTGGGGCTCGTCTATGGCGGCGGCAATGTCGGGCTGATGGGAACCATCGCCCGCGCCGCGCTCGACCATGGCGGGCATGTCACGGGAATCATTCCAGAATTCCTGAAGGCGCGCGAGTTGATGATCGCCGACGCCCAGGAGCTCGTCGTCGTGCCGGACATGCATACCCGCAAGCGGCTGATGTTCGAGAAGGCGGATGCCTTCGTTGCGCTGCCGGGCGGCATCGGCACGCTGGAAGAGCTCGTCGAGCAGATGACGTGGGCGCAGCTCGGCCAGCACCGCAAGCCGATCCTCGTCGCCAACATCGCCGGCTTCTGGGATCCGCTGATGGAACTCCTCGACCACATGCGCCGCGCCGGCTTCGTACGCGACGGGTTCGAGGTCAACTTCCTGGCGACCAGCGACGTGGACGCCATCGTTCCGATGCTGCGCGACGCCGTCCGCAGGGAGACCGAACAGGCGCTCGAGGGCGTGGTCGAGGACCAGTTCTGAGCCGGCGCCGTTTCTCCCGCCCCACCGCGCGACGTCCGCGCTTGCGCCCTTCTCCCATGACAAAGCGCCCGGGCGGACCGGCCCGGGCGTCTCGTCTCGAAATCGTGGCCGTGCGCCGTCAGGGACGCGGCGCGGTCGTCGTACCCGTCGTGTCGGGGGCCGCAGGCGCGGCCGGACTGGCCGGAGGCGTCGGTCGGGCCGCGGTTCCCGTGGTCGGGGCGCCGGGCGCGGTGACGGGGGCCGAGGTGCCGGGGCTGTTCGAGGTCGTCGTCGTGCCCGTGCTGTCGTCGTAGCCACGCCACACGAAGAAGACGATCGCGAGGACGGCGAGGATGCCGACGATGGCGCCGATCATGCCCGTATTCGTGGAGGACCGGGCCACGGGCGTCGCGCGGTAGTCTCCCGACGTGGTGCGGTAGTCGTTGTCGGCCACGCGGCGCGTCGGATCGTTCGGATCTAAGGTCATGGCCTCACTCCTGTTGCGGCAGTGTGAGGTGGAACGCAGCGGCGCGGTGAGGGTTCCGGGGGAATTGGGCAGCAAGCAGAAATGGACAACAGGCGATGCTCGCGGCACCGCTCCGACTGCCTGATGCCTCTCTACTGCCTACTGCCTACAGCCCACTGCTCGCCCCCGCCTTCAACAGCCGATAGGTGATGGAGTCCGTCAGGGCCTGAAAGGACGCGTCGATGATGTTGGGGGAGACGCCGACGGTGGTCCACCGGTCGCCGGCGCCGTCGCCGCTCTCGATCAGTACGCGCGTCACCGCGTCGGAGCCGCCCTGGAAGATGCGGACCTTGTAGTCCAGCAGTTCCAGCGGCGCGATGATCGACTGGTACTTGCCGAGATCCTTGCGCAACGCCAGGTCGAGGGCGTTCACCGGGCCGTTGCCTTCCGCCGCCGATATCAGCACCTCGTCGCCGATCTTCACCTTGACGATGGCCTCCGCCACCGTGACCAGTTCCCCGATGGCGTTGTAGCGGCGCTCGACGTTGACCTTGAAGCGCTCGACGGTGAAAAACTCCGGCACCTCGCCGAGCACCCGGCGCGCCAGCAGGAAAAACGAGGCGTCGGCCGCCTCGTAGGCATAGCCCATCGCCTCGCGTTCCTTCACCTCGTCGAGGAGGCGGCCGAGGCGCGGGTCGTCGCGGTCGACGACGATGCCGACGCGCTCGAGTTCGGCGGCGATGTTGGATTTGCCGGCCTGGTCCGAGACGAGCACTAGCCGGCGGTTGCCGGTGGCCTCGGGCTGGATGTGCTCGTAGGTGCGCGGGTCCTTCAGCACGGCCGAGGCGTGGATGCCCGCCTTGGTGGCGAAGGCGGACGCGCCGACATAGGGCGCGTGGCGGTTCGGGGCCCGGTTCAACAGCTCGTCGAGCGAGCGGGAGACGTGCGTCAGGCTCGTCAGACCCTCGTCGGTGACCCCGATCTCGAAGAGGTCGGCGAAATCGGCCTTCAGCTTCAGCGTCGGGATGAGGGTGGCGAGGTTGGCGTTGCCGCAGCGCTCGCCGAGCCCGTTGAGCGTGCCCTGGATCTGCCGCGCGCCGGCGCGCACGGCGGCGAGCGAGTTCGCCACCGCGTTGCCGGTGTCGTCATGGGCATGGATGCCGAGCGCGATGCCCGGCACCGCGTCTCGCACCTCCCCGACGATGCGCTCGACCTCGTGCGGCAACGTGCCGCCGTTCGTATCGCACAGCACGACCCACCGCGCGCCCGCCTCATGTGCAGCGCGTGCGCAGTCGAGGGCGTAGTCCGGGTTCGCCTTGTAGCCGTCGAAGAAGTGCTCGCAATCCAGCATCGCCTCGCGCCCCGCCGCCCGGGCGGCGGCGATGCTGTCGCGGATGCCGTCGAGGTTCTCCTCCAGCGTGCAGCCCAGCGCGACATGCACGTGGTAATCCCAGGACTTGGCGACGAAGCAGATGGCGTCGCACGACGCCTCCAGCAGCGCCGCCACGCCGGGATCATTGGCGGCCGAGCGCCCGGCCCGCTTGGTCATTCCGAAGGCCGTGAAGCGGGCCTTGCGCGTCTGCTTCTCGGCGAAGAACGCGGTATCGAGCGGGTTCGCGCCGGGGTAGCCGCCTTCCACATAGTCGACGCCGAGCCGGTCCAGCATGCCGGCGACCTGGCGCTTGTCCTCCAGCGAGAAGTCGACCCCGGTCGTCTGCGCGCCGTCGCGCAGCGTCGTGTCGAAGAGGTAGAGCCGTTCGCGTGCCATCAGATGAGACCGTAGATGCGCAGCGCCACCAGCACCGCGAAGACTATCAGTACCAGCTTCACCGCCATGAGCCCGAGCAGCCGGCGGGGTCCGAGAGGAGTCTTGTCGTTCACGCCGCCCTCCCCTGCGCGGACCCGGAAGCGACCCTACTCCCCACATGCGAAGAGGGAGGGAGCGGCACGGGAGTGACAGTGCCCGGTCCGACGAGGCTGCTTAGCGCGAGCGAGGCGATGCGACACGTCATCGCTTGAGCTCCCACGTCGTCACCGGGTTGCCAGACGCGTCCTTGCCGTCCTTGATGACGACGCCCTTGGCCGCGAGTTCGTCGCGCAGGCGGTCGGACTCGGCCCAGTTCTTCGCGGCGCGGGCGGCGGTGCGGGCGGCGACGAGGGCTTCGATGTCTGCTTCGGAGACCCCCGCGGTTTCGAATGCGCGTTCCAGCGCGCGCCTCACGCCCGCTGCGTAGCGTTCGCGGTCGAAGCCGAGCAGGTCGAGGCCGGCCTTCAGCGCCCCGAAATCCTTCCCCCGCCAGAGCTTGTGCAGGGCGGTGATGGCCTCGTGCGTGTTGAGATCGTCGCCCAGCGCCTCCAGGAGATCGACGGGCGGGCGCGTTGCCTCGACGCCCCCGATCGACGACATCCAGCCGTCGAGGGTGACCGATGCCTCATCGAGCGCGCTGACCGTCCAGTCGATCGGCTGGCGATAATGCGTCTTCAGCATCGCGAGCCGCAGCACCTGCCCGTCCCAAGCCCTCCCCCCGAAGCGGTCCGTCGTCAGCAGCTCGCGGATCGTGAAGAAGTTGCCGAGGCTCTTCGACATCTTCTCGCCTTCGACCTGCAGAAAGCCGTTGTGCATCCACACGCGCGCCATGACGTCGTGGCCGAAGGCGCAGCGGGTCTGCGCGAGTTCGTTCTCGTGGTGCGGGAACACGAGGTCGATGCCGCCGCCGTGGATGTCGAAGACCTCGCCGAGGTGCTTCCAGCTCATGGCCGAGCACTCGATGTGCCAGCCCGGCCGGCCGCGGCCCCAGGGGGACGGCCAGCCCGGCTCGTGGTCCTTCGAGGGCTTCCACAGCACGAAGTCCATCGGATCGCGCTTGTAGGGGGCGACGTCGACGCGGGCGCCGGCCTCCATCTCGTCCAGCGAGCGGCGCGACAGGCGGCCGTAGTCGGCCATGGCGGGCACGCTGAACAGCACGTGGCCCTCGGCCGCATAGGCGTGGCCGGCGGCGACGAGGCGCTCGATGATCGCGATCATTTCGGCGATGTGATCGGTCGCTCGCGGCTCGACGGTGGGCGGCAGGTTACCCAGCGCCGCCACGTCCTCGCGGAAGATCGCCGCCGTGCCGTCGGTGAGCCGGCGGATGGCCGCGTTCAGGTCCTCGCCGGGGAAGTCACGCGCCGCGCGCTCGTTGATCTTGTCGTCCACGTCCGTGATGTTGCGGACATAGGTCACGTGCTGCGGCCCATAGAGGTGCCGCAGCAGGCGAAAGAGCACGTCGAAGACGATGACCGGGCGCGCGTTGCCGATATGCGCGAAGTCGTAGACCGTGGGGCCGCAGACATACATGCGCACGTTCGACGGATCGATCGGAACGAGGGCCTGCTT
>JAIYAB010000489.1 GCA_027489275.1 Hyphomicrobiales bacterium | reverse complement strand
GGCGGCTGACGCCATCGCCGCGCGGCGGGCGCGGACCGAGGAACAGCTGGCGGAGCTCGCGGACGGCCGCGACCTCTTCGCCGGCACGTCCGCCGCCTTCTATGCCGCGCCCGCGAGCGCGTCGTTCACCGCCTCGCGCGTAACCGGGCGTTCGCCCTCGTGGTATAGCGTTGCGAGGCTCATCACGATGCCAGGCGTGCAGAAGCCGCATTGCGAGCCGTGGTGATCGACCATGGCCTGCTGCACGGGATGCAGCGCCCCGCCTTCGGCAAGGTCCTCCACCGTGACGACCTCGCACCCGTCGGCCTGTCCGACAAGGAAGATGCAGGCGTTCACGGGCTCGTAGACGAGGCGGCCGGCGCGCAGGCGGCCGAGCATCACGGTGCAGGCACCGCAATCGCCCTCCCCGCACCCTTCCTTGGTGCCGCAACTGCGCTCCTCGAGGCGCAGCCAGTCGAGCAGCGTGGTTCGCGGGGCAAGGCCCGTCAGGTTCAGCACCGCGCCGCGGCGCAGGACCCGGATGGCGTCGCGCGCGCCCTCCATCGCTCAGCTCCCCCGGTAGGTCGAGAACGACCAGGGCGAGACGAGGAGCGGCACGTGGTAGTGCGCCGCTTCGGCCATCGCGAAGCGCAGCGGCACGACGTCGAGGAACGGCGGGTCGGCAAGCGCAGCGCCGCGGGCGCGGAAATACGCGGCGACGTGGAAGGCCAGTTCGTAGGGGCCCGGCCCCACATCCGGGCCGGCCAGCAGCGGACCGTCGATCCGCCCGTCGGCGTTGGTGTGCCGGTCGGCCAGCACCTGACCGTCCGCGAGGCGGGTGAGGACGATGCGCATGCCCGCCGCGGGACGGCCGGAGGCCGTGTCGAGGACGTGGGTGGAGAGAGAGCGGGTCGAAACTGTCATGGACTCATGATGCCAAAGGACGATCGTGCGCCAAAGCGCAGAGTTTCGTCACCCCCGCGCCCGTGGTTCGCTCATCGCGACCACGGAACGGGCGTGCCGTTCACGTTCAGGTTTCTGCATTTCGAGCTGGAGCGCCACCTTTTCCGTGTCCGGCCTGTGGATCGCCATTGGTTCGCCACGCGTTCCCGGCATAAACTTCGTCAGATCCGCGACCGCCGGAGCCGGCGGACGCCGAACCGGAGACGACCCCGATGAGCCGCCGCCCCTCCCCCGACCGCCGCGCGACCCTGCTGTCGGGAACGGCGGACCTCAGCCGCCGCGAGGTCGTCGTCGGCGGGCTCGCGACGGCGCTGGCCGCGGCGACGGCGGGCGTGCCGGCCTTCGCGCAGACCGGATCGCGCGTGAAGCTGCGCATCATGGAGACGACCGACCTGCACGTGAACGTCCTGCCCTACGACTACTACCGCGACAAGGCCGACGACACGCTCGGCCTCGCCCGCACCGCCACGCTGATCCGGGCGGCACGCGCAGAGGCGAGGAACAGCCTCCTCTTCGACAATGGCGACCTGATCCAGGGCAGCCCGATGGGCGACTTCCTCGCCTACAAGAAGGGCGTCAAGGCCGGCGAGGTGCATCCCATGTTCGCCGGGATGAACGAACTCGACTACGTGTGCGCGACGGTCGGCAACCACGAGTTCAACTACGGGCTGAGTTTCCTGGGCTTTGCGCTGTCGGGCGCGAAGTTCCCCTTCGTCTGCGCCAACATCGTGAAGGCCGACGGCGCGCCCCTGCTGCGCCCGACCATGATCTTCGACCGCGAGGTGGTGGACGAATCCGGCGCCCGGCAGCGCATCAGAGTCGGCGTCATCGGCTTCGTGCCGCCGCAGATCATGCAGTGGGACCAGGGGCACCTCGCGGGCAAGATCACCACCTCCGACATCGTCGACGCCGCGCAGAAGTTCGTGCCCGACCTCGCCCGCCAGACCGACATCGTGGTCGCGCTGTGTCACTCCGGCATCGAGGGCGGCGAGCGGCGCGGCGGCGAGGAGAATGCCGCCCTGCATCTGGCGAAGGTGCCCGGAATCGACGTGATCCTCGCCGGGCACCAGCATAAGGTGTTCCCGGGCAAGGATTTCGCCGGAATCCCCGGGGTCGATGCGGAGAAGGGCACGCTGCACGGCATTCCCGCGGTGATGGCCGGGTTCTGGGGCAGCCACCTCGGCATCGTCGACGTCGATCTCGAGCGCACCGGCGACCGCTGGCAGGTCGCCGCCTTCCGCACCGAGGCGCGGCCGATCTACGAGCGCAGGGACCGCGCGATCGTGCCGAAGGCGGAGAGCGACGCCCCTGTCGTCGCGGCCGTAAAGGCGGACCACGAGGCGACGCTCGCCTATGTGAGGCAGCCCGTGGGCGAGGCGAAGAACCCGATCAACTCGTTCTTCGCGCTGGTTGCCGACGATCCCTCGGTGCAGATCGTCAGCAAGGCGCAGGTCTGGTACGTGGCGCAGATCGCCGCGACCATGCCGGAGTTGCGCAACCTGCCCGTGCTCTCGGCCGCGGCGCCCTTCAAGAGCGGCGGCCGGTCGGGGCCGGAGGCCTATACCGACGTCAAGGCCGGGCCCATCGCGATCAAGGACGTGGCCGACATCTACCTCTATCCCAACACCGTGCGCGCGGTGAAGGTTACGGGCGCGCAGGTTCGCGAGTGGCTCGAACGATCCGCGGGTATCTTCAACCGGATCGATCCGGCCGCGCAGGGCGAGCAGGCGCTGATCAACCCCGCCTTCCCGGCCTTCAACTTCGACGTGATCGACGGCGTGACCTACGCCATCGACGTGACTCAGCCCTCCCGCTACGACACCAACGGGAAGCTGGTGGCGCCGGACGCGCGGCGCATCGTCGACCTGCGGTTCGAGGGCCGGCCGATCGACGACGCGGCGTTCTTCATCGTCGCCACCAACAATTACCGCGCCGGCGGCGGCGGCAACTTCCCCGGGGCGGACGGCAAGACGATCGTGATCGACGCGCCAGACACCAACCGCGACGTGATCGTGCGCTACATCGTCGAGCAGAAGGTCATCGACCCGGTGGCCGACAACAACTGGCGCTTCGCGCCGGTGCCCGGCTCCCCGGTCGTCACCTTCCTGACCTCGCCAGCGGCCGGCAAGGCGATCCCGCCGGGCCTCAAGGCGACGCCGGCCGGAGACGGGCCGGACGGCTTCGCGAAGTTCCGGATCGATCTGGCGGGGTGAGCGCCGCGGCCATCTTCCGGCGGTCGCGTCTTGCCGCTAGCATGACGTTGCATCCGGCCCAGGGAGGGGTTCATGATCTCGTCGTTCGCGCTGACTCGCAGGATTTTTCTGGCGGCCTCGGTGGCGGTTGCCGCGCTGACGGGAGCGGCGGAGGCAGCGCCGCGCAAGGATCTCTCCGTCGGACTGCGGCTCGAGCCGCCGCATCTCGACCCGACGGGCGGCGCGGCGGCGGCCATCGGCGAAGTGGTCTACGCCAATGTCTACGAGGGGCTGACCCGTATCGACCGCGCCGGCCAGGTGAAGCCGGCGCTGGCGGAAAAGTGGGACCTCTCCGCCGACGGCAAGACCTATACCTTCACCTTGCGCAAGGGCGTGACCTTCCATGACGGCTCGACCTTCGACGCGGCCGCGGCCAAGGGCGCGCTGGACCGGGCCCGTGCCGCCGACAGCACGAACCCGCAGAAGGGCCTGTTCGAGCCCATCGAGAACGTCGAGGTGATCGACGCGTCGACGCTTAAGGTGACGCTGAAGCGGCCAACGGGCCTGTTCCTCTTCAACATGGGCTGGCCGGCGGCCGTCATCATCGCGCCGGGCGCGGTGGCGGACGCCAAGACCAAGCCAGTCGGGACGGGGCCGTTCAGGTTCGACTCGTGGGCGAAGGGCGCGAGCCTGACGCTGGTACGCAACCCGACCTACTGGGGGACCGCGCCGAAGCTCGACAAGGTGACGTTCAAGATCATCGGCGACGCCGCCGCCGCCTTCGCGGCCGTCATGTCGGGCGACCTCGACGCCTATCCGCTCTACCCGGCGCCCGAGCAGCTCGACCAGTTCCGTGCCGATCCGCGCTTCAAGGTCGTCGTCGGCAACACCGAGGGCGAGACGATCCTCGCCATGAACAACGGCCGCAAGCCGCTCGACGACGTGCGCGTGCGCCGCGCCATCAACCACGCCGTCGACCGCAAGGCGATCATCGACGGGGCGATGTTCGGCGGCGCCAAGCCCATCGGCTCGCACTTCCCGCCGACGTCGGCGGGCTATGTCGACCTGACGGGGCTCTACCCGTTCGACCCGGCCAAGGCGCAGGCGCTGCTGAAGGAGGCCGGCGTTGCGCCGGGCACCAAGTTGCGCCTCGTGCTCCCGCCGCCGGACTACGCGCGCCGCAGCGGCGAAATCATCGCCTCCCAGCTCAAGAAGGTGGGGCTGGAGGCCGAAATCGTGCCCATGGAGTGGGCGCAGTGGCTCTCCGACGTCTTCAAGCAGCGCAACTACGACATGACGATCATCGCCCATGTCGAGCCGCTCGACCTCGATATCTTCGCCCGCGACGACTACTACTTCGACTACAAGTCGACAGCCTACAAGGCGCTCTACACCGAACTCGCCGGCACGGCCGACCAGGCCAAGCGTCTCGAGCTCTACGGCAAGGCCCAGCGTATGCTGGCCGAGGACGCCGTCAACGCGTGGCTCTTCGTGCTCCCCAAGAACGGGGTGTGGAACGCCAAGGTGAAGGGTCTGTGGGAGAACCTCCCCATCCCCGTCAACGACCTCACCGAGGTGAGCTGGGACGAGTAAGGGAACCGGCGCGGGGGCGGAAAAGTCCCTCCCCCGCTCCCGTCTCAGGCCGGGCCGTGCTTCTCGACGAGATCGGCCGGCAGCGCGATGCCGTCGCGACGGGCCGCCGCGCGCAGCGCGAGGCGACGGGCGCCGGAGAGCCTTGCGCCGTCCTGCCCCTCGATGGCGGCGGCGAGCGTCGTCATGCGGGCCGAAAAGCCCGGACCAGACCCGCCGAACGCTTCCGGATCGATGGCGAGGATGAGCTGCCCCGTGCGCGGCGGGCCGCCCTTGTCGTCGAGGAAGGACGAGGCCTCGAACGCGAAATGGGTGCCCACCAGCGCGGCGGCCAGCACCTCGACCATGAACGCCAGCGCGGCGCCCTTGGCGTCGCCCATGGCGACCATGGTCCCGGCGAGCGCAGCGCCGGCGTCGGTCGTGGGCTTCCCGTCCGGATCGAGCGCCCAGCCTTCTGGAATCGGCTCGCCCTTCTGCTTCGCGGCGACGATGTTGCCGCGGGCGACCTTCGACAAGGCGAGATCGACGACGGCCGGCGCGCGTCCCGGGATGGGCGCGGCGAAGGCGATGGGATTGGTGCCGAACACGGCCTTGCGCCCGCCCCACGGCGCCATCGCTTCGGGCGTGTTCGCGAACAGCAGCGCCACGAGGCCCGCCTCGGCAAGACGCTCGACGTGAAGTCCGGCCGCGCCGCAATGGTTCGAGCGCGTGACCGGCGCGGCGGCGATGCCCTGCGCGCGCGCTACGGCGGGCAGTTCGGCGATTGCGAGGTCGATTGCCGGATAGGCGAAGCCGTCCGCCGCGTCGATGGCGAGGACGCCCGGACGTGGGCGCGTCGCGACGGGGGTCGCCGTGCCGTCGATCTTGCCGGCCTTCAGCATGCCGAGATAGGTCGGGATCCTTGACAGCCCGTGTCCCTTGAGCCCGTCAGCCTCCGCCCCGACCAACGCGCGTGCGACCGAGCGCGCGACGGGGTGAGCCGCGCCGCCTTCTTCGAACAGGCGCGCGACCCAGGCTTCGGCGCGATCGAGGGAGGTCCTTGTCATGGGGCTCAATCCTTTCGGCCCGCGCCGTCCAGCACCCGCAGGACGTTCTGCGCGGTGACGGACGAGACGCGCACGTTGGATTCGGCCGTGACGCCAGCGATATGCGGCGTCAGCAGCAGGTTCGGGCAGTCGACGAAGGTGTAGCCGTGGTTGGCCGACAGCGGTTCGACCTCGAACACGTCGAGTGCCGCGCCGCCCAGGGTGCCGGCCTTGAGCGCGGCGGCGAGCGCCTGCTCGTCCACCACGCCTCCCCGCGCGGCATTGATGAGAACGGCGTCGTTCTTCATCAGGTCGAGCGCCATCACATCGATCATGCCGCGCGTGTCCTCGGTGAGGGGCACATGCAGGCTGACGACGTCGGACGTGGTCATGAGGACGTCGAGCGTGACGGGCGCCACGCCGTGGGCGGCCCAGGCCGGGTCGTCGTCTTCGAGGAACGGATCGTAGCCGATCACGGTGACGCCCAGCGCGATGGCGCGGCGCGCGGTCTCGCGCGCGATGGCGCCGAAGCCGATCAGCCCCATCGTCTTGCCGGAGATCTCGCGCCCGTTGATCAGCGCGTTGCGCGGCCAGCGGCCGTCCATGACCAGCGGCGTCGAGCGGTAGGCGCCGCGCAGCAGCATCATGGCCGTCGTGATGACGTACTCGGCCACCGACACGTCGTTGGCGCCGGACGCCGGCATCACGGCGATGCCGCGGGCGCGACAGGCCTCGACGTCGATGTTGTCGAGCCCGACGCCGAGGCGGCCGACGGCTTCCAGCCTCGTGCAGGCGGCCAGGAGATCGCCGCGCACCTGCGTGCGGTTGCGGACGATGAGCGCGCGGCAGCCGCGCGCCGCGGCGAGCAGGTCCGCCGGGCGATCCACCAGCGCCGCGTCGTAGAGGGTGTCGTAGCGCGCCTTCAACGTCGCGACGGCATCCTCGTCCATGAATTCGGTGATGACGATGTCGACCATGGGGTCCTCGTTCCCTGAAGGCCGGGGCCGGCGGCGGCCTCCGAAAATACTCTAACGCGCAAGTCAGCGCAGCAGCAGCAGGCCCGCGATGCTGGCGACGAGAATGACGACCGTCGTCGCGCAGACGGTGGCGACGTGCCGCCAGCCGACGCGGGCAATGGCGGCTACCGACGTGCCGAGGCCGAGCGCGGCGATGGCGACCAGCAGGCCCCAGCGGGAGGCCTCGCCGACGACCGCGCGGACGGGCTCGGGTACCAGGCCGGTGCTGTTCACCAGCACGAGCACGAGGAACACGATCGCGAACAGCGGCACCGGCACCTTCGCCTTGTCCGCGCCGCCCCCCCGGCTGGCGAACCACCAGCCGATGCCCAGAACGACCGGCAGCAGCAGGAACACCCGGAACAGCTTGACGATGACGGCGGAGTTTCCGGCCGTATCGGACACGGAATACCCGGCGCCCACCACCTGCGCGACATCGTGGATACTGGCGCCGAACAGGATGCCGAGCGTGCGTTCGTCGAAGCCGAACAGCGGGCCGAAGGAGGGATAGGCGACCATCGCCAGCGTCGACAGCGCGTTCACCGCCACGACGACGAACACGGTGTCTGCGTCGCGCGACTTGGAGGGCGGCAGGACCGTGGCCGTGGCCAGCGCCGCGGACGCGCCGCAGACGGCCGTCGCGCCGCCGGCGAGCGCCCCATAGGCGTCGTCGCGGCCGAGCAGGCGGGCGACGAGCACACCGGAGACCACTGTGAGCGCCATGGAGACGACGACGAGGATCACCGTGCCGAAGCCCAGCGCCACGATGTCGCCGAGCGCGATGCGCAGGCCGAGCAGCGCGATGGCGACGCGCAGCAGCTTCTTGACGCAGAAGGTCATCCCCACTTCGTAGCGAGGGCGCGCGGCGAAGCCGTGCAGCGCCATGCCTATGAGCAGCGCGATCACCACCGCCGGCACGGAGACCGCGCGGCCGGTAACGGCGGCGACGAGCTTGCCCGTCAGCGGCTCGGCCAGCACGGACACGACCGCAACCGCCAGCGACAGCGCAAAGCCCGGCGCGATGCGCCGGGCCAGCGTGGCCATCTGGCCGCCACGGTCGGCGGCGGCCGCCTCGGGGGAGGAGGCGGGTGAGGCTGGATCCGGCATCTGTCCTTTTCCGGCAGGGCCCTGACGAAGAAGAGCGTCCGGATCTCCCGGACGCTCCGTCCGGTTCAGGCGCTGCGGTAGAGCTTCGTCATCACGAACTCACGGTGGCCCAGCGCTTCGGCCGCCGTGAGCCGGCCGTTGGCCGTGCGCGCGATCATGTCGATCAACGCGTCGCCGGCCTGCGAGATCGTGATCTCACGACGCAGGATGCCGGAAACGTCGACGTCGATGTGCTCGCCCATCGTGCGGATCGTCTTCGGATTGCCGGAGATCTTGATCACCGGGACGATCGGGTTGCCGATGACGTTGCCCTGGCCCGTGGGGAAGGTGTGGATGACGTAGCCGCCCGCCGCCATCAGGGTCACGCATTCGGCCGCGGCCGAGGACGTGTCCATGTAGTAGAGGCCCGGCCCCGCCTTCGGCGCTTCGGCCGGCTCCAGGATCTCGATGAACTGCGATTCGCGGCCGATCTTCTCGAGGTTTCCGAGCGCCTTCTCCTCGATGGTCGTCAGCCCGCCGGCGATGTTGCCCTTCGTCGGCTGGCTGTCGGAGAGGTCGTCGGTCTTGTGCGCCTCGATCACGTCCTCCTGGTAGGACTTCCACATCTTGTACCAGCGCTCGCCGACCTCGGGCGTGGCCGCGCGGGCCTTGCACAGATGCTCGGCGCCGGTGATCTCGGACGTCTCCCCGAACACGCCGTAGATGCCGCGCGGCAACAGCTTGTCGTACATGTTCCCGACGGTCGGGCAGGAGGACAGGCCGGTCGTGGTGTCGGACTCGCCGCACTTGGTCGAGATCCAGAGCTCGGAGATATCGACCTCCTCGCGCTGCAGCTCGGAGGCCCACTGCACCATCTTCTTGGCCTCGTAGGAGGCCTTGGCGATGGTGGCGATGTCGCCGTGGCCCTCGATGCCGAAGCCGACGACCGGCTTGCCGGTCTTGGCGATGCCCTCGACGACGCGGGCAGTCCACCCGTCCTCGATGCCGATCACCACCACGGCCGCGACGTTGGGATTGGAGCCGGTGCCGATCAGCGTGCGGAAATGCAGGTCAAGGTCTTCGCCGAACTGCAGGCGCCCGTAGGCGTGCGGCAGGGCCATCGTGCCCTTGATGTTGTTAGCCACCGCCTCGCAGGCGGCGTTCGACAGGTCGTCGAGCGGCAGGATGACGACGTGGTTGCGCACGCCGACCCGGCCGTTCTCGCGCCGCCAGCCCATCACCGTCATGCGGCCGTCGGCACGCGCCTTCGCGGTCACAGGAGCCGCCGCGGCGGCCTTGCCGGCCTTGCCCTTGGCAGCGGCCTTACCCTTGGCGGGCTTCGCTCCGGCCTTGGCGACGCCCTTTGCAGCGACCTTGGACGCGCTCTTAGCGGCCGCCTTGCCGCCGGCACGGGATGCCT
>JAIYAB010000483.1 GCA_027489275.1 Hyphomicrobiales bacterium | reverse complement strand
CGGCCTGCCGGCTTTCGGAGGCCTCGCCTCGGTCCACACCGTGACCATCGCGATCCTCATCGCGGAGCTGTGGCACCATGCCGGCTTCTACGTGATCATCTTCCTGGCCAACCTCGCGATCCGCGACCGCTCGCTCGACGAGGCTTCGGCCATCGACGGCGCGACCGCGTGGCAGCGGCTCGTCTACGTCACCCTGCCGCAATTGCGGCCGGCACTGCTGATCAACGGCGTCTATGCGCTGATCCAGTTCCTGAAGACCTTCACCGTCGTCGTCGTGATGACGAAGGGCGGTCCTGCAGACAGCACCAACTTCGTCAGTTTCTACGCCTACCAGCTCTTCGACCAGGGCCGCTACGGCGAAGCGACCGCGATGGCGACGATCCTGTTCGGCATCGTGGCGGTGCTCGCGCTTGCGGCGTATCGCATCGGCGATCGGGGAGACCGGCGATGACCCGCCCCTTCGCGCGCATCGCGGCCTATGCCGTTGCCATCACGATCAGCGTCGCCTTCCTCTATCCGTACTGGTGGATGGTGCTGGGCGCCTTCCGTTCGACCGAGGCGGTGATGACCGCGCCGCTGCGGCCCTGGCCGGAGACGATCGACCTGTCGGTGTTCCAGAGCATCGCACGCGTCGGCGGGGCGCCGCTGTGGCGCTACGCGGCGAACTCCGTCCTCATAACCACCGCATCCACGGTGCTGGCGGTGCTCGTGACGGCGCTCGGCGCCTACGCCATCGTCCGCCGGCGCGGACACAAGGTGTTCGACGCGCTGCGCTACGGGTTCCTCGTCACGATCATGTACCCCTACATGCTGCTGGTGATCCCGGTATACATCGTCATGTACAAACTGGGCCTGCTCGGCAGCTACACCGGCATCGTGCTGTTCCTGGCGCTCGGGCCGATCCAGTTCTTCCTGTTCGAGCAGTTCTTCCGATCGATCCCGAACGAGGTGATCGAGGCTGCCGTCATCGACGGCGCGGGAGAGGGGCAGATCCTGTTCCGGATCGTCATGCCGATGGCAGCTCCGGTCGTCGCCACGGTGGCGGTCATCACCTTCCTGCTGAACTGGGCGCAGTGGTTCCCCGTGATGGTCGTGTCCCGCTCTCCCGATACCTTCACGCTGCCGGTGGCCCTGCTCACCATCAACGGCGAACTGGGTACCAACTTCCAGGGGATCATGGCGCTCGCCGTGCTCACCACCATTCCCGTCACCGTCGTCTTCCTTCTCGCGCAGAAGCGCGTGATGGCCGGCATGGCCGAAGGCGCCGTCAAGGGCTGATCCGCATGAACCAGACCTCTCCCGACTCCCTGCTCCAGGCCTCAATCGAGGCGGCGCGGCAGCGCTCGATCGCCTTTCTCGAGGGGTTGCAGGCGCCGGGCCTCCCGCGCGGCGTGATGCGGATCAGCCCGCTGCACGACGCGAACCGCTGGCCGGGCGTGCTGCTGCCGGGAACTTACAACGGGATCATGGCGCTCGACCTGATCGGCGGGCTCGAGGGGCGTGATGCGGGCCATCGCGCCGGCGTGGCCGACTGGCTGGAACAGGCGCGCCGCCCGGACGGCATCTTCCGCATCGCCGGCATGGCGGACGACGACGTGTTCAAGAAGCCGGACCCGGTGGAGACTTGGGGCTACATCGACTTCCATGTCACCAACTACAGCCTCGGCGCCGTCCAGGCGGTCGCGCCGGACCGCAGGCCGGTGATGGATTTCGTCCGCCCCTGGCTGGACCCGCTGCGGCTGGAGGCCTGGCTGGCGCGCCGCGACCTGCGCGACCCCTGGCAGGAGGGCAACAACATCGTCAATCTCGGCAGCTTCCTGCTGCTTGTCGCAGCGCACGGAACGGCCGAGGCGCGTCGAGCCGCGCATGAAGCGCTCGACCTGATGTTCGCATGGCACGACCGGCTGCAGGAACCGTCGACCGGCTTCTGGGGCGTCGGCCAGGCTGACGATCCCGTCCGCCTGCTGCATGCCATGGCCGGCTCGATGCACAACTTCCATCTCTGGTACGCGACGGGACGCCCGCTGCCCTATCAGGAGCGGGCGATCAACTATGCGCTCTCCCGGCCTCCGGCCGTGGACAGCGCGTGCATCGATGTCGACCTCGTCGATCTGCTGGTCCACGGCGCCATGATGACGGGCCACCGCCGCGACGAGACCCGCCGCTGGCTCCGCGACCTTCTGCCCGGCCTCCTCGCATTCCAGAACCCTGACGGCGGATTCCCTGACGTTCGCGAGGGCGTGCGCCGGCAGGACGGCTGGGTACGCGGCTACGAGGAGCCCCAAGGCGTCTCCAACACCTTCGCGACATGGTTCCGCTGGATCGCCATCGCCATGATCGCCGATCATCTGTGGCCGGGCTGGCGGCCCTGGCGCTTCCGCCGGATGGTCGGTATCGGCTACCGCCGGGATCCCGCTCCGTGACCGCGAACGCCGCCGAGGATCCGTTCGCGCACCTGCACGACGAAGACTACGCCGCTCCCTACTCGCGCCGCCGCGTCGGGGTGGACGACATGGTGTTCATGGCGGGCCGGGAGACGATTCCGCTCGACGGCGACTGGCTCTTCGTGACGGATCTTTTCGACGAAGGCCTGCGGCAACGATGGTTTGCCGACGAGCCCGTGCCCATTTCGCAGTGGACCAGGCCGCGGGACTACGACCTCGACGAGACTGCGACGGTCCCGGTACCGTCCTGCTGGACGATGCTGCGTCCGGAGTGGACGCATTTCGAGGGCGCCGGGTGGTACACGCGCAGCTTCGCCTTCGAGCCGTCGAACGGCCGCGAACGGCTGGTTCTGCGGATCGGCTCGGCCAACTACGAGGCTCGGGTGTTCCTGAACGGAGCCTTCCTCGCCTCGCATCGGGGCGGGTCGACGCCGTTCTCCGTCGATCTCACAGCGAACCTGCGCCCCGGCGAAAACCGCTTGCAGGTGCAGGTCGACAACCGCCGACGGTCCGACCGCGTGCCGATGCACCACTTCGACTGGCACAATGACGGGGGCCTCTATCGCGAGGTCGACCTCGTTCCGCTGCCGGGCGTCTTCATCCGCGACTGCGGCATTGGCCTCGTGCCGGACGGGACGTTCTCGCGCATCGCAGTGGACATCACGCTTTCGGAGCCGGTGGACGGCATCGCCCGCGTGGACATTCCCGGTCTTGGCGTCCGCACACGATGCCCGGTCACCGCGGGCCGGGGCGCGATCGTGATCGAGGCGCAGCCGCTGCTGTGGTCGCCGGGCGCGCCGAACCTCTACAGGGCGACCGTCGAGTTCGGCGACGACGTCGTCGTCGACACCGTGGGCTTCCGGGAGATCCGGCGCTCGGGCCGCGACATCCTGCTCAACGGCGAGCCGCTGTGGCTGCGCGGCGTCTGTGTCCACGAGGACGACGCCGTGCTGGGTCGATCGAGTTCGGACGAGGACGTGCGCCGCCGGTTCCGCCATGCGCGCGAACTCGGCTGCAACGTCCTGCGGCTCGCCCACTACCCGCACCACGAGCGCGTCGCCCGAATCGCCGACGAAGAAGGGCTGATGCTGTGGGAGGAGGTGCCGGTCTACTGGGCGATCGACTTCGCCAACCCCGACACGTTTGCCGACGCGGAGAACCAGCTCCTCGAAATGATCCGACGCGACCGCAACCGCGCATCCGTGATCCTGTGGGGCGTCGGCAACGAGAACGCGGACACCGACGCGCGCTATGCCTTCATGAGCGGCCTTGCCGCCGCAGCCCGCCGGGCCGATCCCACGCGCCTCGTCGCCGCCGCCTGCCTGATCAACCGCGAGGCATTCCGGATCGAGGACCGGCTCGCGCAGCACCTGGACGTCATCGGGCTCAACGAGTACTTCGGCTGGTACGAGCCCGACCTCGCCGGTCTTGAACGGCTGATCGCAAACTCGGACCCCGATCGCCCCGTCGTGATCAGCGAAGTGGGCGCAGACGCCCTGTCGGGGCATCGAGGCGGCGAGCGGGAGCTGTTCACCGAGGACTGCCAGGCGGCGATCTTCCGCGACCAGATCGCGGTCATTCGCTCCGTGCCGTGGATCCGAGGCTTCTTTCCGTGGCTCCTCTACGACTTCCGCTCGCCGCGGCGGCAAACGCGCTTCCAGCGCGGCTGGAACCGCAAGGGCCTGATTGCCGAGGACAAGGCGACGAAGAAGCTTGCCTTCGCGGTCGTCGCGAATTTCTACCGCGAGCTCGGGTGATGCTGCGCGCTCTCAGGCGTCTCCGTCCCAGGCGGGGGCAACGAGGCGTCGCCTGCCGTCGGAACTGAGCGACGTTCCGGGCGCCGCGAGGTCTGCACGATCCCAGAGCTGGCAGGTGACCTGCTTGTGCTTCTGGTCGAGACCCTCGCAATAGTTGGTGTATTCGCACAAGCGGACAGCGTCGCCGCGTCCCGCGCGGACCTTGCGGAACCAGTCGGGATCGGCGAGGGCCTGACGGGCAAATCCGACGATGTCGGCCGCGCCCTCCCGCAACACCCCCTCGGCCTGCGCGAAGCCGTGCATGCCGCCGGCGACCACGACCGGCGTCTCGAACCCGGCCGCCCGTGCGGCCGCACGCACGGCCGCCGTCGCCGCCACGTTGCGGCCGAACGGGCCTGCGGCGTCCGAGATGAAGGCAGGCATGCACTCGTAGCCGCTGCGGCCCGTATAGGGATAGGCCGCCTCGCCGACCCTGGGCTGCTTGGCGTCGTCGAACTTGCCGCCGCGCGAAAGGGACAGGAACGTCATGCCGGCGCGAGCGAACGCCACCCCGATCGGCGCAGCGTCCACGGCCGTATTCCCGCCCGGAACGCACTCGTCGGCGAGGTACCGGCAGCCGACCACATAGTCGTCCCCCGTCGCCCGGCGCACCGCCGCGAACACCTCGAGGGGCAGGCGCAGCCTGTTCTCGGGCGCGCCGCCGTACCCGTCGGTTCGGGTGTTGGTGCGGGAGAGGAACGACGCCATCGTGTAGGCGTGGGCGTAGTGAAGCTCGACGCCATCGAAGCCGGCTTCGCGCGCCCGGACCGCAGCGTCGGCGAAGAGGCCCGGCAGCACCGCGGGAAGGTCGGCGATGTGGGGAAGGTGCGTGTCCGTGACGCGCTCACGATAGCCTGTCGCGAGATCCTCGCGTTCGCGCGGCGCCAGAACGGCCGTGAGCGCGTCGGGCGGCAGCGCCGCCAGCGCGGCGCGCACATCGGCCTCCGGCCAGTCCTGCGCTCCCAGCGCGTCGCGATGCCTGTCGGTCACCCGCAGGAAGCGCTGGAAGTACGTCTCGGCCGGCGGTCGGCGGCGAATGCCGAGAAAGTCGATGAGCTGTATGAAGACACGGGTCTCGCCCGCGCTCGCCGCCTTGACGCGCTCGACCAACGTCGCAAGGCCCGGAACGAAACGCTCATGGCCGACCCGCAGCAGCGGGCCTGACGGGACGTCGCGGATGCCGGTGGCCTCCAGGACGATCGCCCCGGGCCGCCCCTGCGCAAAGCGTGCGTACCAGTCGATGTTGTACTGCGTGACGAAACCGTCGCCGGTCGCCCGCCACGGCACCATGGCAGGAACCCAGGTGCGCGCCTTCAGGCTCAGCGATCCGTGCCGCAACGGCGAAAACAGAAGCGACGCGCCCGCTTCCTCCGCAGTTGGCCATGATCCCGGTCGCGTCTCGTGTCGAATTTTCTCTGGTGGCTTCCACATGGCGTGAGAAGAGGCGCGAGGGCGCTTCCCTAAGGGCCGACCTGCCGCGCATTCGCGGCGGCTCCGCGAGCCGCACGACACCGGGCGCGCGATGCGGCGGACGTTCGTGAGGGTTTCGGCATGAATGGTCTCCAGCCCGGGCTTGCGGCGCGGTACTCCGAACCGTTCGCAGCCTGTCCTGTCGCGGGGACCGGCGCAAGCGCACGCCGATCAAGAAATCGCTTGTCAGCGTCAGCTCCACATTTCAACTTGCGGATGTGTCCGCATGGTGTTCCGCGCTGCCGGCCGGTCCACGCCGCATCCGGCCCAGGCTGATGACGAGGCGAGGTGAGGTGATGATGAGGCTTGCCATTGCAACCGCGCTGTCCGCAGCCTGCGTGGCCGCGCTCCCGACGGGCGCCGTCGCGAAGGATGGACGCAATGCCGCCCTGATCGCTGGCGTCGCCATCGGCGCCGCAGCGCTCGCCGCAGCATCCCGCAGCCACCAGAGCGAATACTACCAGCCCTACTACGGCGGGCCGCCCTACCCTCCCCCCGGGCCGGCCTATGCGCCGCCGCCGCCGGCGTACGGCTACCAGTATTCCGCCGTCTTCCACCCCTATCCCGGCGTCACCTGCTACCCGGCGCAGCGGTCCTGCTACAAGGCGAACGGCAACTATTCGCCGACGATCAGCCAACGCATTTACGGCTATTGAGGGCTCAGCGATGACCATACGCACCATCGTGATGGCCGCGCTGGCCGCAGCTTGCGCCTGTTCCCCGGCCGTGGCCGCCGGATCGACGGAACAAGGCAGTATCAGCCGCTACGTGTTGTCCCATTCCACCGACTTCCTGAAGCAGTCGCTGGCTCCCGAACAACTCGCCTCGTTGCATCTCGCCGCCTATTCGGCGGCCGCGGCCTCCGCATGCGGCGACATCGAACTCGACGAGGTCAAGTTCATGCGGCACTTCGAGCGGCTTGCACACAAGGCCGAGGCGAAGATGACGGCAGAGCAGAAGCTCTTCTTCGAGCGGCAGCTGATGCTGTCCTACGGTGTCGCGATCGGCGCATTTCTGGCCGAGGCGGGCCAGGGGCCGGACCAGTTCTGCGACGAGGCCAAGGCCTTCAAGGACCAGAATCAGGCAGTGGTGCTCTGGAAGTGAGCCGGCGCTGCGGCGCGAGCATGGTTGCGGCCCGTGACAGGACCTCTCAAGCGATGATGGCGCCGAGGGTGAGATGACGACAATCGAACCGAACCGCCGCTCGCTCCTCGCGCTCGCGGCTTCGGGCCTGGTGGCGCCCGCTCTGCTTGGAGGAACCACACAGGCCCAGCAGGTCCTGAAGGAGGTCCATACCCTCCAGCCCGGCGAATTCACGTGGCACCCCGAACGTTCGCCCGCCGGACCCGTTGCCGTCGTGGCGTCCATCCCGGAACAGCGCGTCCACGTCTACCGGAACGGCATCCGCATTGGCGTGTCCACCTGCTCGACCGGCAAGCCCGGGCATGGCACTCCAACCGGTGTCTTCGTTGTCCTCCAGAAGGACAAGAACCATCGCTCGTCGACCTATAGCGGCGCCCCGATGCCGAACATGAACAGGCTGACCTGGGATGGGATAGCGCTGCATGCGGGCAAGCTGCCAGGCTATCCGGCATCCCACGGGTGCGTCCGGCTGCCGATGGAGTTCTCGGCCAGGCTCTTCTCCGTCACCCATCTCGGGACGCCGGTCATCATTTCCGGAAGCCACTCCGACCCTTGGGAACTCATACACCCGGGTCTCGTGCTGGGCGACTACGCGGCGAACGAGTTCGAAGGCGCCGTGACGAAGCTTCAAGGCAAGAGCCATCCCTCCGACTGGTCCGAGGGAACGTCGGCCCCGATCACGAGCCTCGTTGCGTCGGGCGGCGACCGGAGGATCACGTTGATCGAGAACGGCGAGGAAGTGGCCGCCGCGGACCTCACGGTCAATGGCGATCCGCGCCTCGGCGAGCACGTCTTCGTCCTGAGGGGCATCGACGGAGCGGCCCAGGGACTGACCTGGCAGGGGATCAGCCATCATGCAGATCCCGGCCAGCCGGCGGCCCAGGAAGAGGCCTTGATCGCGCGCCTCTCCACAGGTCCCGCCTTCGTCGAGGCGATGAAGGCGCGCATGCACCCCGGCATGCTGCTGGTCGTCACGGACCTGCCGAGCAGGCCCGACACGCGAACCGGAATGGATTTCGTCATCATGACCGAAGCGTGAAGATCCGGCCTGTGCGGGCCTGGAAACGGGCCGATTGCGCGAACTTATAAGTTTCGGCATTCACCCGGTTGATTTAATTCTGTCAGCGGCTTTGCATAGTCTAGTTTTGGCAGCAGGCAGTTTTTTAAGGGAAGCTGTGGCCAAATATTGCTCACGTTGCTCAAACGGGAGCCAGTATCGATGGCCGACTACAATCTATCCGAACGACTGACCTACATCGGCCTCGACTCGTCCGCCCGGGAGGCCATCAAGTCGACGGGACCCCTGATCGACCGGGAATTGCCCGCCATCCTCGACAAGGTCTATGGACAGATCAGGTCCAACAGCCAAACCCGACGGCTGTTCTCTGACGAATCGAGAATGGATTGGGCAAAGTCCCGCCAGATGCAGCACTGGTCGCGCATCGGCCGTGGCGAATTCGACGACCACTACGCGTCCGCCGTCACCACCGTCGGCAATGTTCACGCGAAGATCGGTCTCGAGCCCCGCTACTACATCGGCTCCTACGCCCTGATCATCGAAGGGCTGATGGGCAAGATCGTCGAGGCGCAGTGGCCCAAGGGGTTCATGGGCAAGACGATGCCCGGGCTGGACGAGGTGCGCGGCAAGGTCGCGAGCGTCGTGAAGGCCGCCCTGCTCGACATGGATCTCGCCATTTCGGTGTACATCGCCGCGTCCGACGAGATGCGGAAGGTCGCCGAGGAGCGGGCGTTGGCCAGCGAGCGCAAGGCATCCGAAGAGCGCGAGGCGGCTCTGGCGCTGATCGGGGAGGCGCTGTCCGCGCTGGCGGACGGCGATCTGACCCGGCGTCTGTCGGGGCAGCTTCCTCCCGACTTCGCCAAACTCGGCGCCGACTACGACATGGCCGCCGAGCGGTTGGGCGAATTCGCCGGCCAGATCAAATCGATATCGGCAGAGACTGCGAGTTCCTCCGGAGAGATCATGGCGGGTGCACAGGATCTCTCGCAGCGGACCGAGCAGCAGGCATCGGCGCTCGAGCAGACCGCGGCGACAACCGAGCAGCTCGCCGCCTCCGTGAAGGCGTCGGCGCAGGCATCCCGGCAGGCGGTGGGACTGGCCGAGGAGGCCATGGGCGTCGCGGAGAACGGCGGGATGATCGTTTCGCAGGCCGTCGAGGCGATGGCCCGCATCGAACAGGCCTCGCGCAAGATCTCGGACATCACGACGGTGATCGACGACATCGCGTTCCAGACGAACCTTCTCGCCCTCAATGCGGCCGTGGAAGCGGCGCGCGCCGGCGAGGCCGGGAAGGGATTTGCCGTGGTGGCGTCCGAGGTGCGCACCCTCGCGCAGCGGTCATCGGAGGCGGCCAAGGACATCACCGGCCTCATCAACTCCTCGACGCAGGAGGTTTCGCAGGGCGTGCAGCTGGTGCGATCCGCAGGAGACTCGCTGGGCAAGATCGTCAGCGCCTCGAAGCGGGTGACGGAGACCGTGTCGGAGATTTCGACGGCGAGCATGGAGCAGGCCAACGGGATCGACGAAATGAGCCAGGCCGTCGCTCACATGGACGAGATGACCCAGCAGAACGCAGCCATGGCGGAGGAGAGCGCGGCGGCCTCCGCACAGCTCACCAAGCAGGTTCAGAGGTTGCGCGAGCAGGTCGGCTGGTTCCGCACGGACGCCGGCGACCGCGGCTGGTCATCCGAGGCTGCGGAGCCCCCCGAGGCTCCGATGCCCCAGCGGTTGCGCCAGATGGCGGCCAGGGAATTCGCGGGCAAGGAGTTTGCGGCCAAGCCGCTGTCGGCCCGGTCTCCGGCAGGCAAGAAGGCGGCGAACGCCCCGGCTCGCAAGGCTGCGGGCGGCGGATCCTGGAACGAGTTCTGAGGCGGTTCGGCAAGAGCCGGCGGCGGCGCCCCGCAAAGGTCAAGCCCGGCGAGAGCCTCAGGGGAGCCGGCCTGAACCGTCTCCGGCGCAGGCGGGCTCTCCCGGATCCTCTGTCCAAAGCGCCGCGCGGGCGGCCGGCTGGTTCTCAGTGAGAGATGAGAACCGGGAGGCGGAGGTCTGCAAAAATGCCTTGGGTTGCACCGCCGAGAATGAAATCCCGGAGGCGTGAATGACCGAAGCCGCCCATCGCCAGCAACCCCGCGCCGGCCTCGATCGCCGCATCCTGCAGCGCCGCGCTGATGGTTCGGCCTTCAAGGGGCACGATCCGCGACCGCGCTTCAAAACCGCGCTCCCTGAGCGTGGAGGCGAGCCTCCCGGAGATGTCGTCGTCGAGAGCTTTTTCTTCGCTCACCGTGATGGCGGTGATGCGTGCATCGTCCGAAAGCAGCGGCATGACGTCGGCGAGAGCGCGCGCGGCAACGCGACTGCCGTCCCAGGCCAAGGCGACATGCTGGATGGGCTCTGTTCCCGTCGCGGCCGGAATGAGAACCGTGGGTCGTCCTGAGCCGAAAACGACTTCCTGAGCGAGGTCCTGGCTGACAAGGCTGTCCTTCGACCATGGCAAGAGCGCGAGATCGAAGTATCTCGCCTCGGCGGCAGCAGTGTCGCCCGTCGCGCCGTAGCCCAGCTTCCGGATGGTGCATCGCGCCGTCTCACGGCCGCCGACCTGCTCCATGACCAGCGCCTGGAGGTGCTGGCACCTTTCGAGGCTTTTTCCTTCCGTCGTCCGGATCAGTTCCGGGACGTTGAGGAGAAAGCCGCCGAGCGGTGTCGACACCCGCGGGATATCCGCCGCAAACGCCGTCGCCTGGAGATCGAAGCCGAGTACCCCTGCGAACACGATGGCCGCGTTAACGGCTTCGTCCGGGGGACTATCGGGGTAGGTAACCAAAGGCATATAGGCGACGCGCCTGATCGTCATCTGAAAGCTCCTGTCTCCGTTGTCCAAGACGCAACATGCGCCCCGCCAACATCCCGGCGACAGCATTCAATCAACGAAGCAAAGCTTTGCGATGATTCAGGTCAATTCAAGTGTTTTGAACACTCTTTATTGTTCCGGCAAGCGCCGAATCCACTCAGCGGTAGCTAGACATTTCGCGATACAACAGAGTGTTTACGTACAAAGTGGAGTGTTGGCATGACGTTGCGGATGTCTGACAACGCGAGCCCGACGACCGGCAGCACGTCCGCCTTGCCACGTCCCTCCTCGGGCATCGGCACACGGCCACGACAGAGCAGCAGTACCAGCAGGCGCAGGCGCTGAAGGCGCACCTGGAGTTCATGGACGTGGTTGGGAAGGTCAGTGGGGACAGCTTAAGCCGCTGAAGCCCCTGACCATTGGCAGCATTGGCACGATTGGCCAGCAGCAGGAATTGGAGCCGCTTCCCAGGTAAGCCGAAAGCGTACGTCCCGACGGCTGGGACGTCCACATCAACCCGGTTTGCTTTGACTGGCTCAGGCGAATTCTCGAACCCTCAACGCGGGTTCAACAGGGGCATACCCAGATCGAACGGACTTTCCGACGGGGCAGCTTGGGTTCGGCTCGGCCCCGTGCACCTGACAAACACTTGCACAGCATCAACCAACTGGTATGATGAGTACATAAGCGATCTCGAAGAGAGATTTACTCATGCGAGGAGGATTGATCGGCTGCGGCTTTTTTGCCCGCAATCACCTGGCAGCGTGGCGCGATCTCGGCGTCGATATGGTCCTGTGCGATCGCGACGTCGGCAAGGCTCAGGCTCTCGCCAGCGAATTCGGGGCCCCGGCCGTCTATGGCGATGCTGCGCCCATGATTGCGGCCGAACGGCTCGATTTCGTCGACATCGTCACCACCGTCGAGAGCCACCGTCCTCTTGTCGAACTGTGCGCCGCCGCCCGCCTGCCGATGGTCTGCCAGAAGCCGTTCGCGGCCGATCTCCCGGATGGGCGGGACATGGTCATGGCAGCCCGTGACGCCGGCGTGCCCCTGCTGGTGCACGAGAACTTCCGCTGGCAAAAGCCCATGCTGGCGCTGTCGCAGGTGGTCGGCGCCGGAGAAATCGGCACGCCCTCCTTCGCCCGCATCAGCTTCCGCCACGCCTTCGACATCTATCGGAACCAGCCCTATCTCGCGACGGAGCCCCGCCTCGCGCTCGTCGACGTAGGCGTGCACGTTCTCGATCTCGCCCGTTTCTTTTTGGGCGACGTGACACGCTATTACTGCCGGACCCAGCGGCTGAACCCGCGGGTCCGCGGCGAGGACGCGGCCAACCTGCTGCTGGACCACAGTTCGGGCGCGGTCAGCAGCGTCGAGATATCGTTCTTCTCCCACCTCGATCCGGACCCCTTCCCGCAGACCCTCGTACGAGTCGAGGGCAGCGAGGGCACCGCCGAACTGCTGCCGGGCTACAGGCTCGTCGTCACGCGCGGCGGTCGCAGCGAAACACATGACGTCGAGCCACCGGTTCCGGCCTGGGGCCAGCGGCCGTGGCACCTGATCCAGGACAGCGTGGTCGCGCTTCAACGCCACTGGCTCACTTGCCTGCGCGACGGCGTCGAACCCCGGCCCTCGGGCGCCGACAACCTGCGCACCCTGGAGCTCGTCTACGGCGCTTACGACAGCGCAGAGCGCGGTGTCGCCCTCACCACCAGCCTTGACGAGGTGCGCGGATGACCGCCCCTGCTCCCCTCGCCGCCCCGCCGGACCGTATCGTCGCGCGCTACCGCCTCGAGACGGCGGACGATCCGGCGCGGGCCGCCGACATCATCGCCGGCGAGCAGTCGAGCGGGACCTTCGTGGCGCTGGCGCGCGAGACCGAGGGCCTGAAGGAGAAGGCCGGCGCGCGCGTCGAGCGGCTGGAAGTCCTCGATGTCGTCGACCGGCCGGGGCTGCCCGGCGCCAAGCAAGGCCCCGTCCTCCGGCGCTGCCTGCTCGAGCTGTCCTGGCCGCTCTCCAACATGGGTCCTTCCCTGCCAAACCTCGTTGCCACGATCGCGGGCAATCTCTTCGAGCTGAACTGCGTTGCGGGACTGCGGCTCGTCGATCTGGCCGTGCCCCCGGCCTTCGCCGAGCGCTACCCCGGCCCACGCCACGGCATCGCCGGCACGCGCAGGCTGGCGGGTGTCACAATCGGTCCGCTGATCGGCACCATCGTCAAGCCCAGCGTGGGGCTCTCGCCCGAGGAGACCGCGCACGAGGTGGCGCAGCTCGTCGCCGGAGGCATCGACTTCGTCAAGGACGACGAGCTCCAGGCCGACGGCCCGCACTGCCCGTTCGAGGAGCGCGTGCGCGCGGTCATGCGGGTCGTCAACGATGCGGCGGACCGGACCGGCAAGAAGGCGATGATCGCCTTCAACCTCACCGGCGAGCTCGACGAGATGCGCCGGCGGCATGACTTCGTCCTCGCCCAGGGTGGAACCTGCGTGATGGCGAGCCTCCACTCGGTCGGTTTCGTCGGAATGGTCGAGCTCGCCCGGCACAGCGCCCTCCCGATCCATGGCCACCGAAACGGCTGGGGCTATCTCTCGCGCCACCCGGCTCTGGGGTTCGACTATGCGCCCTGGCAAATGCTGTGGCGCCTCGCCGGCGTCGACCACCTGCACGTCAACGGCCTCGCGAACAAGTTCTGCGAGGACGATGCCAGCGTCATCGCCTCGGCAAAGGCAGTGCTCACCCCGATATTCCCGCACGCTGCCATGGCGGCCATGCCCGTGTTCAGTTCGGGGCAGACCGTGCGCCAGGCCGCGCCCACGTATGCGGCCATTGGAACGACCGATCTGATCTTCGCGGCGGGGGGGGGAATCTTCGGACATCCGGGAGGGGTGCGGGCCGGCGTCGTCGCCTTGCGGCGCGCCTGGCAGGCAGCCGTCGAGGGCACGCCGCTCCACGAAGCCGCGCGGCAGGATCCGGACGTGGCGGCGGCCCTGGAGATCGGCCGATGACGGACGCGCGTCCCCTTCCCGGCGGCCTGCTGCTTGCCTACTACGGCGACGACTTCACGGGTTCGACCGACACGATGGAGGTGATGGCGTTCGCCGGCCTGCCAACCGTGCTGTTCCTCGACGATCCGACGCCCGAGCGGATGGCCCGCTTCCCGAGCGCGCGGGCAGTCGGCATTGCCGGCGTGTCGCGCAGCCGCGACCCCGCGTGGATGGAGGCCCATTTGCCCGGCCGCTTCGCGTCGCTCGGCAGGCTCGGCGCGCCGGTGCTGCAATACAAGGTCTGCTCGACCTTCGATTCCGCGCCCCACATGGGCTCGATCGGGAAGGCTGTCGATCTCGGCGTGGCGCATGCACCCGGCCATTTCACGCCGATGATCGTGGGGGCCCCGCGGCTGCGCCGGTTCCAGGCCTTCGGCAACCTCTTCGCCACGATCGACGACGTCGGCTACCGCCTCGACCGCCATCCCACCATGGCGCGACACCCGGTGACGCCGATGGGCGAAGCCGATCTGGCACTCCACCTGTCGCACCAGACAGAGCGCCGCATCGCGCTCGTCCATCTCGTGCAGCTCAAGCAGGGACGCGGCGCGGAGCGCCTCACCGCGCTGGCGGGCGAGGACATTCCCGTCGTGCTGATCGACGTGCTCGACGACGAAACCCTGGCCGAAGCAGGGCGGCTCGTGTGGGAGAACCGCGGCACGGGTCTGTTCACCGCCTCGTCGTCGGGACTGCAGTATGCCCTCGTGGCCTATTGGCGGGCCTGCGGCGCGCTGCCCCCCGAGGCGCCGCCGACGCCCGCCTCGGCCGTCGAGCGCATCGCCGTCGTCAGCGGAAGCTGCTCGCCCGCCACGCAGGCCCAGATCGCCTGGGCCTCCGGACACGGCTTCGAAGCCATCCGGCTGGACGCTGCCGCGGCGGTCTCGGGCGAGGTCGAGCGCGAGGCGGCGCGCTGCGCAGACCTGGCCCTCGCAGCCCTGGGCCACGGGCGCGACCCGCTCGTCTTCAGCGCATCCGGCCCGGCTGACCCCTCGCTGGCCGCCGTGAGGACCGCGGCCGAGCGGTCGGGCCTCGACGCAGCCGCCGCGAACCGGCGGATCGGACAGGCGCTGGCGGGCGTGATGCGCACCGTTCTCGACCGCTCCGGCCTCACCCGGGTCGCCGTCGCCGGCGGCGACACCTCGGGCGACGTCGCGAGCAGCCTCGGGCTGATGGCCCTCACCGCGCTCGCCCCTCTCGCTCCCGGATCGCCACTCTGCGCGGCCTGGTCCGACGATCCCTCCCGCCCGCCGCTGGAGGTCGCCCTGAAGGGCGGCCAGGTGGGTGCCGCCACCTTCTTCGGCGCCGTCAAGGCCGGCGCTCCCATGACGTGAAAGGACCAAGGCCCATGAAAAAGATCGCGCTCCTCGGAGCAGGCGGGAAGATGGGGCGGCGCCTCGCCCTCAATCTCAAGGACGGGCCCTGGCAGGTCGATCATGTCGAAGTGAACCCGGACGCGCGTGCGCGGGTGGAGAAGGACCTCGGCATCACCTGCGTGCCCGCCGACAATGCGCTCGCCGCCGCCGACGGCATCCTGATGGCGGTGCCCGATGCGCTGATCGGCAAGATCGCCCAGGGCTTCATCGAACGCGTCAAACCCGGCTGCGCCATCGTCATGCTGGATGCCGCGGCGCCCCATGCCGGCGAGCTGCCGAAGCGCGACGACGTCACCTACTTCATCTCGCACCCCTGCCACCCGTCCATCTTCAAGCACGAGCCGACGGCCGAGCGCCACGCCGACTTCTTCGGCGGGATCGCTCCGCAGGCGATCGTCTGCGCTCTCATGCAAGGGCCGGAGGAGCACTACGAACAGTGCGAGGCCGTGGCGAAGGCGATCTACGCGCCCGTCACCGTGTCGCACCGGGTCACCGTCGAGCAGATGGCGATCCTGGAGCCCGGGCTGTCCGAGACGATCGGGGCCACGCTGGTCACGGCGCTGCGCCAGGCGACAGACGCCGCCGTGGCCAAGGGCGTGCCGAAGGCCGCCGCCTGGGACTTCATGCTCGGCCATCTGGGGATCGAGCTCGCGCTGCTCTTCGAGCAATACCCGGGACAGTTCTCGGATGGAGCCAAGCTCGCCATCGCCAAGGCGATGCCGCGGCTGTTTCGCGACGACTGGCTCCACGTACTGGAGCCGGCGGCCATTACCGAGAGCGTCAAGGACATCTGCAATCCGCCCCGTTGAGGGGCGCAACTCCCGCATCCGCCTGCCGCATCGACCAAACCGCAACAAACAAAGCACCTGGAGAAACGCCCATGTCCCGCCTGCTTGATCGTCGTCACCTCCTGGCCGGCGCCGCCGGCCTCGCGCTCGCGGCTGCCGCCGCCTTGCCGGCCGCCGCACAGACCGTGCCCGCCGGCAAAGTCACGGTCGAACTCTTCGGTCTCGCCACCAACGGCTTCGATCCGGTGATCGAGAGCTTCCAGAAGCAGTACCCGAACATCACGGTGAAGTGGACGAAGTTCGGCACGGACGAGTTCAAGCAGGCGCTGCGCGTCGGCGCCTCGTCCGGCAAGATGCCGGATCTGTGGTTCAACTGGGGTGGCAGCCTCGCCTATCCCTACAGCCGCGCCGGCCTCACCCTCGATATCACGCCGCGGATCCAGGAGCTCAAGCTCGACCAGATCCTCGTGCCGACGGCCATCGAACTGGCCAAGGACCAGGGCAAGCTGTGGGGCGTGCCGAACCGCGTCGTGCCCATGACGATGATCTACCGGAAGGAGATGCTCGAGAAGGCGGGCGTCAAGGTGCCGACCACCTTCGCCGAGCTCGAGGCAGCCGCAGCCAAGCTGAAGGCGGCCGGCATCACGCCCTTCTCGCTGGGCGGCAAGTTCAGCTGGCAGACGATGCGCTTCACCGACTTCTTCATCGAGCACTTCGCCGGGCCGAAGCTGCACGATGCGATCAAGTCGATGGACGCCAGCTGGGAGCAGGAGCCGGTCATCAAGGCTTTCGCCAAGCTGAAGGAATGGAACGACAAGGGCTACTTCAACCAGGGCTTCCTGAACGTCGATCCCGCCACCAACATGCAGCTCGTCTACCAGGGCAAGGCCGCCATGGTGCTGGAGGTACCCTCGATCGAGGTGACCCGCCTCAAGCGCGAGAACATCGACCCGAACACCTACGGCGCGTTCCTGATGCCGACCGACCAGACGCCGCGGCGCGTTTCCGGGTTCCAGCAGCAGTTGCAGGTGTCGGCCAAAGCTTCGAAGGACGTGCAGGATGCGGCGCTGCTCTTCGCCACCTATGTGGTCCGGCCGGACCTCGCGGCGGCGAACATGGTGCACATCGGCGGTCCGAGCGCGGTGAAGGGCATCGTCCCCGGCGCCGACAGCCCGATCCAGGCGCAGTATGCGACCTGGCTCAGCGAGGGCCTGCAGCTCTACCTGCCGGGCGACCAGTCGCTGCCGCAGGAGATGGTGGCGGCGTATTTCGAGGCGCAGGACAGCGTCATTCTCGGCGCCATGACCCCCGCCGAAGCCGCCAAGAGCGTTCAGCAGGCCATCACCGCGTTCAAGGCCCGCCAGAAGTGAGCGTGACCTCGCCCACCGCGCAGGGAGGCCGTGCCTCCCTGCGCCCCGAGTGGGTCGTCGGCGCGATCTTCCTCGCGCCGGCCTTCCTCATCTACGTGACGGTGATCATCTACCCGATGATCCACTCGGCGTGGCTGAGCCTGTACGAGTGGGACGGGATCAGCCCCACCAAGCGCTTCGTCGGATTCGACAACTACGTCACCCTGTGGACGTCGAACCGTGTCTTCTGGATCGCGCTGAAGAACAACGCGCTGTGGACCGCGGTGGCCCTCGTCGTGCCAACGGCCATGGGCCTGGGGCTCGCCCTGCTGCTCAACGGGAAGCTCGCTGCGCGCGGCTTCTACCGCGGCCTGTTCTACTTCCCGGCAATCCTGTCGCTCAGCATCTGCGGCCTGATCTGGACGTGGATCTACCATCCGACGCTGGGCTTCCTGAACCAGTTCCTCGGCTGGATCGGCCTCGAGGGGTTGCAGCGGGCGTGGCTGTCCGAGCCGTCCATCGCGCTCTTCGCCGTGATGGTCGCCGCCGCCTGGCACAACACAGGCCTGCCGATGCTGCTCTATCTCGCCGGACTCCAGACCATACCGCGCGAGATCCTCGAGGCGGCGGAAGTCGACGGCGCGACGAAGCTCCAGCGCTTCCGCTACGTCATCTGGCCCATGCTGAAGGACACCACCTTCGTCGTGCTGGCGATCACCTTCATCAACTCGCTCAAGGTCTACGACGTCGTCTACGTCATGACTTATGGCGGCCCGGCCAACCAGACCCAGGTGCTCGGCACCTGGATGTACTTCCTCACCTACAACTTCAACCGGATCGGGCTCGGCACCGCTATCGCCGTCGTCCTCCTGGGGCTGACGCTGATCTTCGCCATCCCGTACACCCGGCGCCTGGGAGCCGACAAATGAGCGTCGCCGCCCTCGACCGCACCCGCCCCGCGGAGGCGCCCTATGCGGGGCGCACGCCGATCCCCCGGATAGCGTTCTATGCCGGGTTATCGCTCTTCGCCCTCTTGTGGATCGCGCCGGTCTTCATCCTCGTCTTCACGTCGCTGAAGACAGCCCACGACTTCTCCCATGGTGGGACGTTCTCCCTCCCGAAGCAGTTCGAATGGGCCAACTTCACCCGGGCGTGGGACGTTGGCATCCGCATCTACTTCATGAACTCGCTGGTGATGACGCTGGTGAAGGTGCCGGTCGGCGTCTTCATCGCGGCGCTGGCGGCGTTCGCCCTCACCTTCCTCAGGCTGCCGGGAGAGCGCTGGATCTTCACCTTCTTCATCGTCGGCCTCGTCGTGCCGATCCAGATGACGCTGGTGCCGCTGACGCTGCTGCTGCGCAGCGTGGACCTGATCGACAGCCTCTACGGGCTGTTCTGGCTGTATCTCGGCTTCGGCCTGCCCTTCGCCATCCTGGTGATGCGCGGCTACATGCGCTCGATCCCACGCGAGCTCGTCGACGCCGCCCTCATCGACGGCTGCTCGTGGTTCTCGGTGTTCTGGCGAATCGTGCTGCCGCTCTCCAAGCCCGCGGTCGTGTCCCTGTTGATCTTCGACGGGATCTCGACCTGGAACGAGTTCATCCTGGCGCAGATCTTCCTGCGCCAGAACACCAACCGGACGCTGCCGCTCGGTCTCGTGAACTTCCAGACGGAATTTTCGACGGCTTACGAACTCCTCGCCGCCGCACAGCTGATCACGATCGTGCCGCTGGTCATCGTCTACCTCTTCTTCCAGAGGTACTTCGTCGATGGCCTGTCCGGCTCGCTCAAGTCCTGACCAACCCGGAGCCTGACATGCGCCTTCCGCCCGACAAGATGCACCGAGTCATCATCAACACCGATGCGAAGAACGAGGCCGACGACCAGTACGCCATCGTGCAGGCGCTGCTGACGCCGTCCTTCGACCTGCACGGGATCATCCCGGCCCACTTCGGCTCCATCAAGTCGCAGACAAGCCTGAAGGACTCCGCGGACGAGGTGCACAAGATCCTCGGCCTGATGGACCTGACGGGCCAGGTCCGCGTCGCGGACGGCGCTGCCGGACCCATCCCGGACGAGACGACCCCGGCCCCTTCGGCGGGTGCCGAGATGATCGTCCGCGAGGCGATGAAGGACGACCCCCGCCCCCTGCACGTCGCGTTCCTCGGGCCGCTGACCGACATGGCCTCGGCCATCCTGATGGAGCCGCGGATCGTGAAGCGGAACGTTCGCGTGGTCTGGATCGGCGGCGGCCACTGGCCCGTCGGCGGGCGCGAGTACAACCTGTCGAACGACATCACCGGCGCGAACGTGGTGTTCCGGTCGGGCATCGAGGTCTGGCAGATCCCGATGACCGTCTACCGCATGATGGCGGTCGGCTACGCCGAGCTCTACGAGCGCGTCTACGACAAGGGCGCCATCGGCAGGTACCTGGTCGAGCAACTGATCGACTGGAACACCCGTATGGTGGCCGGTCCCATTGAGCACCGCTCCCTGGGCGACAGCCCCGCGATCGGCGTCATGATGTACCCCGAGTGCGGCAAATGGGAGTACCGGCCGGGGCCTGAGTGGAACCAGCTGATGAACTATGTGCCCAACGGCAACAACAGGCCCGTGCGGGTCTATGAAACCGTGGACGTGCGCTTTATCCAGGAGGACTTCTTCGCCAAGCTCGCGCGCTTCTCCAGGGGCATTCGGGAGTTTGCGCGCTTCGACGGATGACGCCATGCGCCAGGAGCCTATCCACCGCAGGAAGCTCTCCCACGAGGTCGTGGAGCGTCTCCTCTTCCGCATCGAGAACGGCGAGATCGCGCCCGGCGATCCGCTGCCCTCGGAGCGCGAGCTCATGGAGACCTACCAGGTGGGGCGCCCGGCCATACGCGAGGCCCTCCAGGCGCTGGAGCGGTGGGGCATCGTCACCATCACGCACGGCGAGCGCGCGCGCCTCGTCGTGCCCACGGCCGGCAACCTGCTGGCCCAGGTGCAGGAGGGCGCCCGTCACCTCCTGCGCTCCGAGCCGCACTCGCTCGACCACCTGAAGGATGCGCGCCTGTTCCTCGAGACAGGCATGGCCCGCCTCGCGGCGCAGCGCGCCTCGCCCGAGGGGATCGCGACGCTGCGGGCGAAGCTCGACGACCAGCGCGAGGCGCTATCCCACCTCGAGGACTTCCTCGACCTCGACATGGCGTTTCATCGCCAGATCGCCCACCTCTCCGGCAACCCGATCTTTCCGGCCATCATCGAGGCCATGTTCGGCTGGCTGGCCGCGTTCTATCGCTCCCTGGTGCGGGCTCCGGGTGCCGAACAGCTGACGCTGGCCGAGCATGAGCGGATCCTCGCCGCCATCGCAGCGCACGACCCCGATGCGGCCGATGCGGCCATGCGCGACCACCTCACGCGGGCCAACGACCTCTATCGCCGGTTCACGGCGCCCACGGAAGACCAATTGCAATGAGCGAAGGCCCGGCGCCGGATCTCGCGAGGGCTCTCTACGGAACCGCCGAACCGCCGCCGCCACGCCTGTCGCTGCGCGGGGGCCCGCTCACCGCCGAGCTGGTGGACGGCGGCATCCGGCGTCTCGCCTGGAACGGCGTCGAACTCGTCCGCGGGATCGCCTTCCTGATCCGCGACGAGGCCTGGGGAACGCTTCCCCTCCGGCTCGGGCCGCCGAACGTCATGCAGGATGACACGCGGTTCAGCGTGACGCTCCAGGGAGCCATCGCGGCCGAGGGTGCGGCATTCCAGTTTGCGGCCCGCATCGAGGGCGACGCCACGGGGCACTTCTCGGTCACGGTGGAAGGGCGACCCGGAGCGGACATGATCGTCAATCGCGCCGGCTTCGTCATCCTGCATCCAGCGCATTTCGGCGGCCTGCCGGTGACGCTGATCACGGTCGACGGGCGCGAGATCGACGACCGGTTTCCCGAGATCATCAGCCCTGGGCAGCCGTTCTTCGACCTCAAGGGCCTGCGCTACGCGCTTCCCGGCGCCGGTACGGTCACGTGCCTGATGCACGCGCGCCTGCCCAATGACCCCCTCGGGCGCTTCGAGACGGAGGACCAGCGAAACTGGTGCGATGCGTCCTTCAAAACCTATGTGGGCTCGCTGCTGCACCCGCATCCCTACCGTCTTGCGGCGGGCGAGACCTTCGCGCAGACGGTGTCTGTCAGCATCGTCCAGGATGGCGTACGCCCGGCCCCGTCCCTCGCGCCTTGCGCGCCCACGCCCCCCGCTCGTCTTCCGGCCTTCGGCCTGGGCGTGCCGCACCGAGGCGAGGCGCTCGACCGGCGGGCAGCCGAGACAATTCGCGCCCTCCGCCTGCCGTGGCTCCTCGTCGAGGCGGACATGCGGCGAGACGATCTAGAGGCGCATCTGGTGGCGGTGGCGCAGGTGGCGGCGGGGCGGAAGGTCCGCCTGGACGTGATTGTCCCCGCGACGGCGGAGCCCGCGCAGGAACTCGCGGCGGCGGCCGGGGCCTGCACCGGCGCCGGCCTGCACGTGGACGCCGTCCTGGCGGTTCCGGCCCCCTATCTCAAGAGCTATCAGCCGACCGCGACATGGCCCGATCTCCCTCCCCTGGCAGACTGGTACGCCGCCGCGCGGGCTGCGTTCCCCGCGGCTGAGGTCGGCGGCGGCATGATGACCAACTTCACCGAGCTCAACCGCATGCGGCCCGATCCCGCCGGGCTGGCGTTCGTCGCTCACGCCACGACGGCGATCGTCCACGACGCAGACGATGTCGCGGTGATGGAGACGCTCGAGACGCTGGCCCACATCGGCCGCAGTGTCAGGGCGCTCTGGCCGGGAGTTCTCTGGCAGCTGGGCCCCTCCTCCATCGCCATGCGCTCCAATCCCTACGGCACCTCGCAACCCCAGAACCCGCAATGGCAGCGCATGCCGCTGGCCGACCGCGACCCTCGCCAGAGGGGGCTGTTCGCAGCCGCCTGGACGGTTGGATACGCCGAGGCGGCAGCCCGGTCCGGCGCCGCTCTGGTGGGCCTGCACGAGAGCCACGGTCATCTCGGTCTCGTCGATGAGGACGGGCTTCGGCCCTGCTACCATGTCATGGCGGCTCTCGCGGAAGCTTCAGGGCGGCCGCTCGTCCGACTCGACGGGCCGCCCGGGACGGCCGCATTGGCCTGGGACACCGGCGAGGGCCGCCGGGCGCTCGTGGCCAATCTCGGCGCCGATCCGGTACCGATGATGATCGGCGGGAGCGGGCTCGTCCTGAACAGCGTGAGCGCCGCCGAGGTCCGCCGCGACAAGGGCTGGACGCGACGGGCGCCGGCGGCGCTGCCGGGCCATCTCGACCCGTTCGCCGTCGCCTTCCTCGTCCTGTGAAGGTCAGCGCAGCCGGGCCAGGACCAGGTAGTCGCCGCTGTGGCGTGGCTGGCGGACGAGGCTAGGCAGCCCGCCTTCCACGACGGGCCAGAAGGCGCGGCGCTCACCGAGATCGATCCCCTGCACGTCGTAGTCCGCAAGGTCCACCGTCACGGTGAGGTCGGTTGCCTCCGGGCAGTAGATCGCGAGCCGCGAGCGATCCGCGCTGGCCATGACGCGCACCTGCGGTGTCGCGCCCTGCAGCATCGGCGTGGGCGCCAGCGAGAAGAGGTCGTGGGTTTCAAACAGGTACCGCGCAAAGCCCATGTCCCATGAGCCCGGCATTGTCAGGGCGTCCTCCCAGTCATAGGGCTCGAGCGAGCGGGCGCGGGCAAGGAACTCGAAGCCGCGTCTGTGGAAGCTCCACACCCCGTGGGCGCCATAGGCCACTCCCATGCGGGCGCCCGAGAGCAGGCTCTGCCATGCCGCACGGCGAACCTCCTCGCGAGACCAGCGGCTGCCGTCCTGCGTGATGCGCCCGTGCCCTTCGTAGCAAGGTTCCGAATTCAGGACCGGCACGCGCGAGGGATAGGCGCAGAACCGCTCGGCGAGGGTCCAGGGTCGGTCGGCGTGGGCGATGTGGTGGCCGGACTGGAACGAGTAGAAGTCCACCGCCGTATCGAAGGGGGGCGGCAGTTCACCCTCGGGATGCAGGTGCATGGAGATGATCGCCTCCGGCCATTCGCGCTTCACCGCCTCCATCGCCGCGCCGTAGTACGGCGCCTCGGCAGGCGACTCGAAACGGGTGTCGCCGCTGATCACCATCACCGGGTCGAAACGGCGAAAGCGCCGGGTCGCCATGGCGGCGTAGGGCGCGACGTCCTCCAGCGCCATGGCCGAGGGAATCGGGCTGCCGCGCGAGCAGCGGGTGTCCGGCACGTAGCTGCACCACAGCACCGTGAGAACCGGCAGGAATCCCTCCGCCACGGCCATCTCGATCATGCGCTCGGCTCGGTCGAAATAGACCTCGTTCGGACGAGACAGGATCCAGCGGCCATCGGGCCCGGTGTCGAACGGCGCAATCTCCTCGGGCGGTACGCTGCGGTCGTGCGTGATCGGGAGGATGCTGATCTGAAGAGCGTTGAAGCCCTGCGTCCGCCGCACAGCGAGATAGCGCGCCCATTCCTCCAGCGTCACGTTCGAAAAGGTCGCCCAGACCGTGTCGGCCAGGTAGAAGTACGGCTTGCCATCGCGCAGGAAATGGCTCCCGTCCGGCGCGCGCGTCAGCATCGTCATGGCATGTCTCCCCGGTCCCCGCTCGTCAGGCGGAGTGGAGAGATGATGTCATCATACCAGTTGAGCGTCCAGCCTCGGTGAGGGATTTTGGGGTGGCCGCTGGCTGCAGGAGATCGCCGCGGTCATCCACGCGAGGCAGTTCTCCGTCATCTTCGGGACAGCTGTGCGACAATAACTACAACGCAATCGTCACCGAGCTGGTGCTGCTGCCCGGGCGTGCTGAGGGCTCTGCGAACTGCTCGTACGCAAGAGGAATGGCGGGCCTCAATTGTCGTCGGTTCGGGTCCAGATCGGACTGCAGTAATGCGGCCTAGGCCAGGTTCCTTCTTGTCGTCCGCCTGATCCCCATCTTCATGACGCGCCCGCCTTCCCTCATGGACCGGCATCCCCCTATGTTGCGCTCCAGAACGAGCCTTCCCAATGCGTGCCGTGATCTACGCCCGTTACAGCAGCGACAAGCAGCGTGAGGCCTCGATCGAGGACCAGGTCGAGGTGTGCCGGCGTTATGCGGTGGCGCAGGGCTGGACGGTGGTGGGGACGTACACGGACGCGGCGCTGAGCGGCGCGAGCCGGTTCCGGCCGGAGTTCCAGCGGCTGCTGGGGGATGCGGGGAAGAAGCAGTTCGAGGTGGTGATCTGCGAGGCGGTGGATCGGCTCGGGCGGCGGCTTGCCGACACGGCGGACCTGCAGGACCGGTTGGCGTTCCATGGAGTGAGGCTGTTCACGCCGTCGCTGGGCGAGGTGACGCCGATCCACGTGGCGGTGATGGGAATGATGGCCCAGATAGCGCTGAAGGACCTGGGCGAGAAGACGCGCCGCGGTCAGCTCGGACGGGTCTGAAGGGGAAGGTTGCCGGCGGCCTCGCCTACGGGTACCGCGTAGCGCAAGACGGTGATGGCGGCGGCGGCGCGCGGGAGATCGAACCGGACGAAGCGAAGGTCGTCGAGCGGATCTTCCGGGAGTTCGGCGCGGGGAAGAGCCCGGAGGCGATCGCCAAGGACCTGAACAGGGAATGCGTGGCGGGTCCCGGCGGGCGGCCGTGGTCGAACACGACGATCCGCGGGCAGGCCGATCGGGGGACCGGCATCCTCAACAACGGGCTCTACCGCGGCGTGCTGGAATGGAATCGCTGCAGCTACGTGAAGGACCCACGCACGGGCAAGCGCGTGGCGCGCCCGAACCCGCCGGAACAGTGGGAGGTGCAGGCGGTGCCGGAGCTGCGCATCGTCAGCGATGAGCTTTGGGGGAAGGCCAAGGCACGGCAGACGGAGGTTCGCCCGTCTCGCCCCGCCGAGACCCCTGGTTCCGCATCGGGCGCGGCGCTGAACGAGAGCCATCGCAGCCGGTTCCTGCTCTCGGGCCTGCTGCGCTGCGGCTGCTGCGGGGGCGGCTACACGGTGATCGGCAAGGACCGCTACGGCTGCGCGACCCGCCGGCAGAAGGGCACCTGCGACAACGGCCGAACGATCACACGGCAGCAGATCGAGTGCCGGGTGCTGGAGGGGTTGAAGGAGCGCCTGCTGGCGCCCGATCTGGTGGCGGAGTTCATCCGGGAGTTCCAGGAGATCGTTGGCCGCGAGCGCGAGGCGCTCAAGGCGCAGGTACGCCAGCGCGAGAAGAAGCGCGCGGAAGTCGAGCGGAAAATCGCCGGGTTGATGAAGGCGATCGAGGACGGTTTGTACGAGCCGTCGATGAAGGGGCGGATGAAGGCGCTTCAGGCGGAGCGGGGGGCGCTGGCGGCGGAGCCGGATACGGCGTCGACACCCGACCTCGACGTACTGCTGCACCCGCGCCTACCGGATTTGTACCGCCGCAAGGTGGCGGAACTGGAGCGCGTGCTGGAAGGTCCGGACCGGTCGGAAGCGATGGACCTGATCCGCTCGATGATCGAGCGTGTCGACATTACGCCGCGCGCCGACGGCAACGGCGTTGACGCCGTGCTGCACGGGGATCTGGCGGCGATCCTGGCGGCGTGCAGTGGGGCGGGAGACAAACGCAAACTCCCCGGTCCTTTTCAGGAGCCGGGGAGTCAACTGTCGGTGGTTGCGGGGACAGGATTTGAACCTGTGACCTTCAGGTTATGAGCCTGACGAGCTACCGGGCTGCTCCACCCCGCGGCAGGGGATTTCTGGGTAATGGTTTGTGTTTTTTTTCCCAGGAGTGGGTGTTGCGGATTGAGAGGGGGATTTGATTGGAGGTGAGGGAATGTCCTTTGCAGGCCTGGCAGCGACCTACTCTCCCATGTCTTGAGACAGAGTACCATCGGCGCTGAGGAGTTTAACGGCCGAGTTCGGGATGGGATCGGGTTTGGGCTCCTCGCAAGGGCCACCAGGCCGGCGAAGGACATTGGCAAGCAAAGGGACTGGTTTTTTCTGATGGATGGTGACGTTTCGCGGACGTTGAGGCGCGATGCCTTTGTGTCTGCGTGTCTCTCGTTTGGGAGAGAGTGTCACGGGCATGGGTCATGAGAACGATCAAGCCGGACGAGCGATTAGTACTGGTAAGCTCAACGTGTTGCCACGCTTGCACACCCAGCCTATCGACGTGGTCGTCTTCCACGGCTCTTCAGGGAGAACTCGTTTTGAGGTGGGTTTCCCGCTTAGATGCCTTCAGCGGTTATCCCGTCCGTACATAGCTACCCTGCACTGCGGCT
>JAIYAB010000003.1 GCA_027489275.1 Hyphomicrobiales bacterium | reverse complement strand
CGCGCGCTCGCCTCCGATGCCGAGTTCATCGTCTGCGACGAGCCGACCTCGGCGCTCGACGTCTCGGTCCAGGCCCAGATCCTCAACCTGATGCGCGACCTGCAGGACGAGCTCGGCCTCACCTACCTGCTCATCTCGCACAACCTTGCCGTGGTCCGGCACATGGCGAACGAGATCGGCGTGCTCTATCTCGGCCGGCTGGTCGAGGTGGCGCCGGCGCACGACCTGTTCGCCGCGCCGCGCCACCCCTACACGCGGATGCTGCTCGCGGCAGTCCCGAGCATGGACATGGCCGAGCGCGCCGCGCCGGCCGTACAGGGCGAAATCCCGAACCCGATCAACCCGCCCTCGGGCTGCACCTTCCATCCCCGCTGCCCCCTCGCGGATGATCGCTGCAAGCGCGAGCGTCCCCCCGCGCGCCGGCTCGGCGCGTCACAGGTGGCCTGCTTCAAGGCCGACGTCGCCGGAGCCTGACCACGGTCGAAGCGGCGCAACGCAACTACCTGAAGTTGTGTAATCGATTCTGAAAACTTTGCGACGAAGTCATCCCGTCTTCAACGCATCCTAAACCCTTCCCGAAGCAGTGTCGGAAGTGGCGCTCTGCGGCCTCGGATGGGACATGGACGATATCCTGCGGGACTTCTTGACGGAGACGTCCGAGTCGATCGAACAGGTCGACAGGGAACTCGTGCGTTTCGAGCGCGATCCCGACAACCACGCCGTCCTCGCCAACATCTTCAGGCTCGTCCACACCATCAAGGGCACCTGCGGCTTCCTCGGGCTGAACAGGCTCGAAACGGTATCGCACGCGGCCGAGACGCTGATGTCGCGCCTGCGCGACGGGGCCCCCGTCACTTCGGAGGCCGTCGACGTCATCCTTGCCTCGATGGACCGGATCAAGGTCATCATCCGCGCGCTCGAGGAGACCGCCGCCGAACCGGAGGGCGACGACCGCGACCTCATCGAGGCGATCGGACGCCGCGTCGATCACGCAGAGATGCTGGCCGGCGTCGTGGCGGACGCTCTCGCCGAACCGGTTTCGGATGGGGAGCGGGAGCCCGCGCCGCACGCGCGAGATCGCGAGCCGGATCCTCCCGCGCCGCCAGCGGCTGCCGCCGCGTCGACCGGTGGATCGAAGCACTCGCCCGTCGCGCCGTCGCGCCAGGCGCAGGCTCTGTCGCGCACGCCCATGATCCGCGTGGGCCTCGACACGCTGGAAAGCCTGATGACGATGGTGTCCGAGCTGGTGCTCACCCGCAACCAGCTCGTCGACATCGCGCGCCGTACGGACAACGCCGACTTCAAGGGCCCCCTGCAGCGCCTGTCGAACGTGACCGCGGAGTTGCAGGAGCGTGTCATGAAGACGCGCATGCAGCCGATCAGCTCCGCCTGGCAGAAGCTTCCGCGACTCGTGCGCGACCTCTCCGCCGAACTCGGCAAGGACATCGAGCTCGAACTGTCGGGCGCCGACACGGAGATCGACCGGCAGGTCCTGGAACTGATCAAGGACCCGTTCACGCACCTCGTCCGCAACGCGGCGGACCACGGGCTCGAGACGCCCCAGGAGCGGCGCCGGGCCGGCAAGCCGGGCCGCGGCGCCATCCGCATCTCGGCCGCCCAGGAGGGAGGCACGATCACCATCGTCGTGGCCGACGACGGCAGGGGCCTCGATGCCGGTCGCATCGCCGCGAAGGCGCTGGAGCGAGGCCTCGCCACGCCGGCCGAGATCGAGCGGATGGATCAGGAGCGCATCGCGCGCTTCATCTTCGAACCCGGCTTCTCCACCGTTTCGGCCGTGTCGCACGTATCGGGCCGCGGCGTCGGCATGGATGTCGTGCGCAGCAACATCGAGTTGATCGGCGGCTCCGTGGACGTGCGCTGGACGCCGGGCGAGGGGGCCGAGTTCACGCTGAAGATTCCGCTCACCCTGGCGATCGTGTCGGCGTTGATCATCGAAGCGGCCGGCCAGCGCTTCGCGCTGCCGCAGTCGGTCGTGATGGAGCTCGTCCAGCCGGGCTCCTCCTCCGAGAGCAGCCTCAAATCCGTGCGCGGCAGCTGGCTGCTGCGTCTGCGCGAGACGCTTTTGCCGGTGGTGAGGCTCGCCACGCTGCTCGGACTCGAGGATGCCGCCACGGCGCCGTCCCCGGAAGGCGGCTTCATCGTGGTGATGCGGGTCGGCAAGCGCCTGTGCGGCCTCGCGGTGGACGGGGTCTTCCACACCGAAGAGATCGTCGTGAAGCCGATGTCGGGGCTGCTGCGCAATCTCGCGGCGTTCTCCGGCAATACGATACTGGGCGACGGCGCCGTCATTCTCATCCTCGACCCGAACGGTGTCATGGCCCGCGTCGGAGAGGACCACCGCCCCATGCGCGGAGATCCCGAGGAACAGGCGCAGTCGCGCGAGCCGGTGCAGGAGGAGCGCAGCGCGTTCCTCGTCTTCCGCGCCGGCCAGGGCGAGCTCAAGGCCGTCCCGCTCGCGGCCGTGACACGGCTGGAAGAATTCGACATGGCCTCCATCGAGATCGTCGGCGGGCGGACCGTGGCGCAGTATCGCGGCCAGATCATCCCGATCCTGACGGCCCAGGCCGGCATGGCGCTGCGCAGCGCGGGCATCCAGCCGGTCCTGCTGTTCACCGACAACCGCCGCACCGTGGGCATCGCCATCGACGAGGTCGTCGACATCGTCGAGGAGCGGCTCGACATCCTGCCGCTGGGCGAGGCGCCCGGCATCGTGGGTACGGCCGTCATCCGCGGGAAGGCGACCGAAATCATCGACGTCGCCCACTACCTGCCTCCCGCCGGATTCGACGGCCGTGCGCCTGCCGGCCCCGGCGGCGCCGCACGGCGCCGCATCCTGCTGGTCGACGGCGCGCCGTTCTTCCGCGGCATGCTGATGCCGGTTCTCAAGGCTGCGGGCTACGAGGTCGCGCCGCTGGCCGACATCGACGGCGCGCTGGGCCTGCTGGCCCGCGGCGAACGCTTCGACGCGATCGTCGTCGACGTCGAGGCGCCCGGCCGCAACGGCTTCGACCTCGCCGAGGAACTGCGGGCCAGCGGGCGGTACGCCGATGTGCCGATCATCGCCCTTGCCTCGCAGCTGCAGTCGTCGGCGGTCGATCGGGCGCGCCGCCTCGGCCTCGCCGACTTCGTCGCGAAATTCGACCGGGCGGGCCTGCTCGACGCGCTCTCGGAGAGCATCGACGCGCTGGAGATTGCGGCATGACGATCCTCCCGCGCGACGCCTTCGGAACGGACGCCGACATCAGCCTGACGACCGACTACGTGACCGTGGTGGTCGACGGCCAGCTCTTCGGCCTGCCGATCGGCTGCGTGCACGACGTGTTCTTCACTGGGGCGGTCACGGCCGTCCCGCTCGCGCCCAAGCAGATCTCCGGGCTCATCAACCTGCGCGGCCGGGTCGTCACGGCGCTGTGCCTGCGCTGCCTGCTTGGCATCCCGCGCGGTGCGACGCTGGCCGGCACCATGGTCGCCTGCATCGAGAACGGCGGCGAGTCGTTCGGGCTGATCGTCGACAGGGTCGGCGAGGTGCTCAACCTTCCCGCGACGGAGTGCCAGCCCAATCCGCTGAACCTCGACCCGGCCTGGGCCAGGTACTCGGCCGGCATCCACTGGCTCGACGACGCCCTCCTCGTTGTCCTCGATGTCGAGGCGCTGCTCGATCCCGCAAACTTCCAGGGCCCCGACTGCCCTGTCCCCGGCAATACAGGAGCCGTCCCATGAAGCACTGTCTGATCGTCGACGACAGTTCGGTCATCCGGAAGGTGGCCCGTCGAATCCTCGAATCGCTCGATTTCGAGATCACCGAAGCCGCCGACGGCGAGCAGGCCCTCAAGGCGTGCAGCGGCCGGATGCCCGACGCAATCCTGCTCGATTGGACCATGCCCGTCATGGACGGCTACGACTTTCTCAAGGCGCTGCGGCGGATGCCGGGGGGCGAGAAGCCCAAGGTTGTGTTCTGCACGACGGAGAACGACGTCGCGCACATCGCCCGGGCGATCCATGCCGGCGCGGACGAGTACATCATGAAACCGTTCGACAAGGAGATCATGACGACGAAGTTCCAGCAGGTCGGCCTCGTCTGAGCACACGACCATCGCCATGACGCGCGACGAGTTCAAGTTCCTGCAGGCCCTGATGCAACGGCGCGCCGGTATCGCGCTGTGGAGCGAGAAGCAGTATCTCGCCGAGCTGCGTCTGGCCGCGCTGGCGCCGGAACTCGGCTGCCACGGGTCCGACGAGCTCCTGGCGCGGGTGAGGCAGGGCGACCGGCAACTCGAACTCGAGGTCGTCGAGGCGCTGACCACCAGCGAGACCTGCTTCTTCCGCGACATCCGGCCCTTCGAGCAGTTCGAAGCGGTGATGCTGCCCGCCCTGATGCGGAGCAGGGCCCACGCCCGCCGGCTGCGGATCTGGTGCAGCGCGGTTTCCTCCGGCCAGGAGGCCTACTCGATCGCGATGGTGCTGGCCCGCCGCAAGGCCGATCTCCCCGACTGGCGGATCGAGATCGTCGGGTCGGACATCTCGCGCGCAATGATCGCGCGAGCGGCGGCCGGCCGTTACACCCACTTCGAAGTTCAGCGAGGGCTTCCCATCCGCGAGCTGGTCGAGCACTTCCGGCGCGAGGATGAGGACTGGTCCGTGTCGAAGGCCCTGCGCGACGCCGTCGATTTCAAGGTCGTGAACCTCGTCGAGGACGTACTGCCGCCCGGTCCGTTCGATGTCGTCTTCTGCCGCAACGTGCTGATGTATTTCGACCTGCCCACCAAGTCGACGGTGCTGACCCGCGTGGCGCGGACACTCGCCGTCGACGGCTATCTCGTGCTGGGCGCGGCGGAATCCGTGGTCGGCCTCAACTCGGGCCTCGTTCCGGACCCGGCCAACCGGGGCCTCTACATCCGCGATCCTGCCCCGAGCCTCCAGCCGGCCTGACACCGGGCGCTCCGCCGAACGCCCCCCGAAAACGAAGAAGGCCCCGCAAGCGGGGCCTCGTCTCGTCCGGCGCGATCGGGGAATCGGGCGGTCAGGCGGGAATGCGCTCTTCGGTCTCGTTGGGCTCGCGCAGCACGTAGCCGCGGCCCCAGACGGTCTCGATGTAGTTCTTGCCCTGGGACGCGTTGGCGAGCTTCTTGCGCAGCTTGCAGATGAACACGTCGATGATTTTCAGCTCGGGCTCGTCCATGCCGCCGTAGAGATGGTTGAGGAACATCTCCTTGGTCAGCGTGGTACCCTTGCGCAGGCTCAGGAGCTCCAGCATCTGGTACTCCTTCCCCGTCAGGTGGACGCGCGACCCCGACACCTCGACCGTCTTCTGGTCGAGGTTGACGATCAGGTCGCCGGTCGTGATGACCGACTGGGCATGGCCCTTCGAGCGACGCACGATGGCGTGGATGCGAGCCACCAGCTCGTCCTTGTGGAACGGCTTGGTCAGGTAGTCGTCGGCGCCGAAGCCGAGGCCGCGGACCTTGTCCTCGATGCCGGCGAGGCCGGACAGGATCAGGATCGGCGTCTTGACCTTCGCCACACGCAGGCTGCGCAGCACCTCGTAACCCGACATGTCGGGGAGGTTCAGATCGAGAAGAATGATATCGTAGTCGTAGAGCTTGCCGAGGTCGATGCCTTCCTCGCCGAGATCCGTCGTGTAGACGTTGAAGTTCTCGGACTTCAGCATCAGCTCGATGCTTTGCGCGGTCGCGCTGTCGTCTTCAATGAGCAAAACGCGCATGATCAGCTCCCCAAGCTCGCCCCGTGGTTCCAGCCTTCAGCTACAGCCGGTGGAACCCGGCGGAGCCCCTCGGAAAGCCGCCCAGCCTTCCGATACGTTCCGACTCGCAACGCTACCCGGCAATGGTTAACAAAACCTGATTCTTCCGCGCAAGCTCCAGCCGTCCGAATCATCGCGAATCGGGCTAAGCTGTTGCAAGAAAACACGAATGCGGAGCTATCGAAGTTCATGTGCCACATTAAGAAGCATTGCTAACAGATTCAAACGACTCACGCCTCGCAGCCTGGAACGAGACACGACACGCAGAAGCTGCAAGGTCATTGTTAACCGGTCGGGTAAACGAATCGTTACGGAGAAGGATTCATTCGTGAACGGCGAGCACGGATCTTCTTACGGAACCCTGGCCGCGCTACGCGCCGAAGCGGAGGCGATCGACGCCCTCACCGTCTATGGCCGTGTCGCCAGCGTGCGCGGACTGATGATCGAGGTCGGCGGCCCGCTGCACGCCATGCATGTGGGCGGGCTGGTCGATCTGGAGGTCGCGCCGGGCCGGCTCGTTCCCAGCGAGGTCGTCGGATTTTCCGGCGAGCGCGCGCTGGTGATGCCGTTCGGCGTCGTCGACGGCCTGCGCCGCGGCTGCCGCGCGCTGGTACGGGCCGCGGAGGGCGGCGTGCGGCCGAGCGAGGGATGGCTCGGGCGCGTCGTCAACGCCATGGGAGAGCCCATCGACGGCAAGGGTCCGCTGCCGTCGGGCCCGAGGCTCATGCGGCTGCGGGCCGATCCGCCTCCCGCCCACGCGCGCCGCCGCGTCGGTCCGCCGCTCGATCTGGGCGTGCGCGTGCTCAACACCTTCGCCACCTGCTGCAGCGGCCAGCGCATGGGCATCTTCGCCGGCTCCGGCGTCGGCAAGTCGGTCCTGCTGTCGATGCTGGCGCGCAACGCCGCCGCCGACGTCTCCGTCATCGGCCTCGTCGGCGAGCGCGGCCGGGAGGTGCAGGAGTTCCTGCAGGAGGATCTCGGCGACGAGGGCCTCGCCCGCTCGGTCGTCGTCGTCGCCACCTCCGACGAGCCCGCGCTGATGCGCCGGCAGGCTGCCTATCTCACGCTCGCGCTCGCCGAATACTTCCGCGACGCCGACAGGCAGGTGCTGTGCATGATCGACAGCGTGACGCGCTTCGCCATGGCGCAGCGCGAGATTGGTCTGGCGTCGGGCGAGCCGCCGACGACGAAGGGCTATACGCCGACGGTCTTCACCGAGCTGCCGCGCCTGCTGGAGCGCGCCGGCCCCGGCACGGGCGACGGCGCCATCACCGCCATCTTCACGGTGCTGGTCGACGGCGACGACCACAACGAGCCCGTCGCCGACGCGGTGCGCGGCATCCTCGACGGCCATATCGTCATGGAGCGGGCCATCGCCGAGCGCGGGCGCTATCCGGCGGTCAACGTGCTGAAGTCCGTGTCGCGGACGATGCCGCGCTCCTGCGACCCCGCCTACTGGCCCGTCGTGCAGGCGGCGCGGCAGGCGATGGCCACCTATTCGGACATGGAGGAACTGATCAGGCTCGGCGCCTATCGTCCCGGTTCGTCCGAAGAAGTGGACGCCGCGATCCGTCTCAACGCGCCGCTCGAAGAATTCCTCCGCCAAGGTAAGGAAGAGTCAACCTCGCTGAGTCATGGTTACCAGCGCTTGGCGGAGATCATGGCCTCGGGTTGAGGTCGATCTCCACCATTTTCCGGCCGCGTCTTCGGCCCTTCGAGGTGGATAGATCAACATGAAGTCGCGTGACACCATCATGCGCCTGAAGCGCTTCCAGGTGGACGAGAAACGCCGCCGGGTCGCGCAGATCGAAATGATGATCGCGGATTTCGATCGGATGGCGACGGACCTCGAGCGCGAGATCGCGCTGGAGGAACAGCGGGCTGGCATCTCCGACAAGAGCCATTTCGCCTACCCGACCTATGCGCGCGCCGCGATGCAGCGCAAGGAGAACCTCGTCCGCTCGGCCGACGAACTGCGCGTGCAGCTCGCCGATGCCCGCCGCGAACTGGAGGAGGCGTTCGAGGAGCTGAAGAAATTCGAGATCCTCGACGACCGCGAGCAGGCCCGCGAGCGCACCGCCGACTCGGTCCGCGAGCAGGCCGAGATGGATCGGATCGGCCTCGCCATGAGGGGCTTCGCCCGCGCCTGAGCCCGAGGCAGGTCGCGCCCCTGCCGCGGCAGCGTCCTGCCGCGGACGGGGATCGGGCCTACCGGCGGCCTGCGAGGACGGGAGGAAGATCGGGCCAGACGTCCGGCGCGACGAGGCCCAGCGCACGCGGGTCGTCCGTCACCTCGACCGCCAGCCTGTAGGGCGAGAAGCCGGAGCGGCGGTAGAAGGCGATCGCACCGGGATGATCCAGCGTGCAGGTGTGGAGCCAGAACCGCCCGATCGGCTGCGAAAACGCGATCTCGATCGCCCGGTTCATCATCCACCGCCCGGCGCCGCTGCCGATCATCGGCTCGAACAGCCCGAAATAGACGAGCTCCGCCTCGCCTTCCACGCGCCGGTCGATCTCCATGAGGCCGGCGTCGCCCGACGGCGTTACGAGCACCCGGGCGTCGATCCGCGGGTCGTCGAGGATCGCACCCAGCGCATCGTCGGCGAGGCCGAGCCGCGAGAACCAGATCCAACGCTCGCCGATCGTGCGGTAGACGGCGCGGTAGCGTCCGGCATCGACCCCGCGCAACCGCTGCAGCGAGAGCCCGGCCGTCTCCCGTTCCGGCCTGCGCGACGGCGGCGCCGTCATCTCGAGAAACGTCACCACCGAGGCGATTTTCCCGTCCGGGATCGCCGCGTAGCCGTCAGGGAGGTGGATATCGTTCCAGTCCATTGCGGCCACCTAGCACCGCGTCATGGCCGTGTCACGACGGCTTGCCAGCGAAGGAGGGTGAATCCGGGCCGGGCGGCGCGATCCGCGCTTGCCCTTGCTTGCGGGCTCATGCAGTGATGCGCGGCTTTCCAACGCCTGCTGGGGGGCGGGCCAGCGGGCTCGTCGGGCATGAAACGAGTTCTTGATGTCTTCTGGCCCCTGCTGGGCCTCGTCGCCGTCGTCTGGTCCGTCGATCTTCTTTACAAGAAGCTCAAGGCGGAGGCGGCGGTGGATCCTGCCGTCAGGTCCATCCTGGAGTCCGGAAACCTCTGGACCAACGTCGTCACGATCGCCTCCGGCATCGGCCAGAAGATCGCGGCGATCCCGCCCTCCGGCTACCTGCTGGCGGGGCTGTCGACCCTGCTCGCCTATGCGGCGCTCGCCTGGTACGACCGCATCGCCCTGATCCACCTGAACCGGGAGAAGGGCATTTCCTGGCTCTACATCGCGGTCTGTTCGTTCGTCACCTACGCTCTGTCCCACAACATCGGCGCCTCCGTGTTCTCGGGCGGCATGGTGCGTTACCGCGCCTATACGGCTAAGGGCCTGAGTCCCGCCGAGGTGGCGCTGCTCGTCGCCCTGTGCTCCTACACCTTCGGCTTCGGCACCATCCTGCTGCTCGGGCTGGTGCTGGTGGGCGAGCCGCACATCCTCGGCCCTCTGTCCTCCCTCGCGTCGTGGTTCGCCATCGGCGAGGGGACGGCGCGGGCCATCGGCTTCGGCCTGCTCGGCTTCTGCCTTCTCTACACGATCGGGTCTTGGCTGCAGTTCAAGCCGCTCAGGATCGGCTCCTTCGAAGTGGTCTATCCGCGGCTCAACATCGTGGCACGGCAATACGTCGCAGCCCCGCTCGAACTGATCGGCGCGGCCGGCATCATCTACTTCGCGCTGCCGGCCGAGGGGAACCCGGGCTTCTTCGTCGTCCTCGGGGCCTTCCTGCTCTCCTTCTCGGCGGGGTTGCTCTCGCAGGTTCCCGGCGGCGTCGGCGTGATGGAGGCCGTGTTCCTCGCCATCATGCCCGGCGTGCCGGCGCCAGCGGTGTTCGCCGCCCTGCTCGTGTGGCGGCTGTTCTACCTGATCATTCCGCTGGTCATTTCGCTTCCGATCGTGCTGCTGTTCGAGCGCTCCCAGCTCGCCCAGCGCGCCAAGGATCCTCCTGCCCTGACCTGACGAACGGCCCCGGATGTCCCGCCTTCGCCGCCTCATGTTCGGTTTCGCCACGCTGTCGGGCGTCGCAGAGCGCGGGTTCTTCATCCCCTACCGGTACGCCGCGACGGTGCGTCCCGGTTCGTACCCCGCCATCGAGCCTCTGTTCGACGCGGCGGCGGGACGCTTCGCGGCCGTGCTCGACGACATCGAGAGCCACGCGGCCGCCTTCTCGAAGATCGGCCGCACCTCCGCCGCACAGGGCGCGCCGCGCTGGGCACAGGACTGGTTCCCCCGCCTTGACGCAGCCGCGGCCTACGCCATCGTCCGGCGCGAACGCCCGCGACGGATCATCGAGATCGGCTCCGGCCACTCGACGCGCTTCATCGCCAAGGCCGTCGCCGACGGCGCGACCGGCACGCAGATCCTGTGCGTCGATCCCGCCCCGCGCGTCCCGCTCGGGAACCTTCCGGTCACCCATGTGAAACGCGTCTTCGGCGATGCCGACGCAGGGACGACGGCCGAGCTCGGCTCGGGCGACATCCTCTTCATCGATTCCAGCCACATCGCCATGCCCGGAAGCGATGTCGATCGCCTGGTGCTCGACGTGCTGCCGAGGCTGAAGCCGGGCGTGCTCGTGCACATCCACGACGTGCTGCTGCCCGACGGCTATCCCGAGGTGTGGGCGTGGCGCGGCTACAACGAGCAGACCGTGGTCGGCGCGCTGCTGCAGGGCGGCGCGTTCGATCTCGTCTTCGCCAGCCACTACGTCGCCACGCGCATGTCGGCTGCCGTCGCCGCCGGAGTCCTCGGCGGCCTGCCGCTGAAGAAGGACGTCCTCGAGACGAGCCTCTGGCTGCGCAAACGCTGACGGCCGCCGGCGCAGGCCGGCCGGGCGGCCGCGCTACACGCTCCCCACCGTCTTCAGCCGCGCCCGCGGATGGATCTCCGCCTGGGACATGACCGGCGTCTCGCGGCGGAAGCGCTCGATGATCGAGCGGGCGAAGGGACGCACATAGGCGGAGGTGACCAGTACGGGCATCTCGCCCATGCGCGCGGCGTCCTCGAAGCGGTCGCGCACGGTGGTCACGAACTCCTGCAGCCGCGACGGCTGCATGGCGAGGTGGCGGTCGTCGCCCTGGCCGACGATCGATTCCGCGAACACCGTCTCCCAGTGCGGCGACAGCGTGATAATCGGCAGCTGGCCCTGCGGTCCGGTGAACTGCGCGCAGATCTGCCGCGCGAGGCGCTGGCGCACCACCTCGGTGATCTCGCGGGCGTTCTTGGTGCCGTTCACCGCGTCGGCGATGCCCTCCAGAATCGTGCCGAGGTCGCGGATCGAGACGCGCTCGGCGAGCAGGTTCTGCAGCACGCGCTGGATGCCCGTCATCGGGATCTGCGCGGGCACGAGGTCCTTCACGAGGTCGGCGTGCTCCTTCGGCAGGTCCTTCATGAGCTTCTGCAGCTCGACATAGGACAGGAGCTCGCCGACATTCGACTTCAGGATCTCGGTGAGGTGCGTCGAGATCACGGTCGCCGCGTCGACCACCGTGTAGCCGCGCAGCTGCGCGTCCTCGCGCAGCGACCCGTCGATCCAGGTCGCGGGCAGGCCGAAGGTCGGCTCGATGGTGTGCTGCCCCGGCAGCTGGATCATGCCGCCCATGGGGTCGATCGCCATGAACTGGCCCGGATAGACCGCTCCCTGCCCCGCATCGACCTCCTTGACCTTGATGATGTAGGTGTTGGCGTCGAGCTGCACGTTGTCGAGGATACGCACGGACGGCATCACGAAGCCCATTTCCGAGGCCAGCGTCCGGCGCAGGGCCTTGATCTGCTCGGTGAGGCGGTCGGAGCCGTCGGGGCTGTTGACGAGCGGCAGCAGGCCGTAGCCGATCTCGATCTTCAGGTCGTCGATCTTCAGCACGTCGGAGATCGGCTCCTCGCGCGGCGCCTCCACCGGGGCGGCCTTCCGGGCGGCGGCTTCGTCGACGTCGAGCGCCTCGCGCTGGGTAATCCAGAGCTGCCGCGCCATGTAGGCGGCGCCGCCGGCGAGCCCGAGGAACGGCAGCATCGGGATGCCCGGCAGGAGGGCCAGCGCCGCCATCACCATCGCGGACATCCCCAGCGCCTTCGGCATGCTGGCGAGCTGCTTGGCGATCGCCTTGTCGGCCGAACCGCTCACGCCGGCCTTGGAGACCAGCAGGCCCGCGGCCGTCGACACGATCAGCGCCGGGATCTGGGTGACGAGGCCGTCGCCTACGGTCAGCAGCGTGTAGGAGTGGCCGGCGGCGGCAAAGCTCATGCCCATCTGGGCGACGCCGATGATGATGCCGCCGACGACGTTGATCAGGGTGATCAGCAGGCCGGCGATGGCGTCGCCGCGCACGAACTTGGAGGCGCCGTCCATCGCGCCGAAGAACGAGCTCTCGTCCTCCAGTTCCTTGCGCCGCGCCTTGGCCGTCGCCTCGTCGATGATGCCGGCCGAGAGGTCGGCGTCGATGGCCATCTGCTTGCCGGGCATGGCATCCAGCGTGAAGCGCGCCGCCACTTCCGCGATGCGGCCCGAGCCCTTGGTGATCACGACGAAGTTCACGATCAGCAGGATGGCGAACACCACCACGCCGATCACGAAGTTGCCGCCCATCACGAAATTGCCGAAGGCCTCGATGACCTGCCCGGCGGCATGCGTGCCCTCGTGGCCATGCGACAGGATCAGGCGCGTCGAGGCGAGGTTCAGCGCCAGCCGGAACATGGTCGCGATGAGCAGCACCGTCGGGAAGGACGAGAACTGCAGCGGCTCCTCGATGAAGAGCGCGGTCATCAGGATCAGCACGGACAGGATGATCGACAGCGCCAGCAGCAGGTCGAGCACGACTGCCGGCAGCGGGAAGATGAGCACCACGAGGATGCCGATGACGCCGAGCGCGAGCCCGATGTCCGAGCGCCGGGCGAGCCGTGACAGCCCGTCGCGCGTCGGCATGACCAACGTCGACGCGCGAACCTTGCCGTTCCCGTTGCCTCCCGCCGTGACGTCCGTCATGAGCCCACCGTCGCGCCTGCCGACGCCTCGAGGCGTCCGCACCCGGCAAGTCTTGCCGGGTGTATGGTTAGCGGGCGGTTAATGCGGCCGCCGCAGGGGCCGCAGGGAGCAGGGCTAGAGTCCCGCCACGCGGGATTCGCCGGGCGCGGGAACCGCGAGCCCCTCCGCGGTGTACTCGTTCAGCTTGTTGCGCAGGGTGCGGATCGAGATGCCGAGGATCTTGGCCGCATGCGTCCTGTTGCCGAGGCAGTGGTCGAGCGTGTCGAGGATGAGCTCGCGCTCGACCTCGGCCACCGTGCGCCCGACCAGCGCGCGCGCCGTCGCCTCCGCCGTCTCCGCCGCGCGCGACACCGCGTCGCGGGGTCCCGCGCCCAGCGACTCGCCCTCCGGCGTCATCAGCGCCTCGGGGCCTATCTCCGGGCCGATGGCCAGCAGCACGGCCCGGTGCACGGTGTTCTCCAGCTCGCGCACGTTGCCCCGCCACGGGTTCGCCAGCAGCATCCGTCGCGCGTCGGCCGCGATGGGCCGTTGCGGCACGCCGTTCGCCTCGGCGTATTTGCGCGCGAAATGGTGGGCGAGTTCGAGGATGTCCTGCGTGCGCTCGCGCAGCGGCGGGATCTTCAGGTGCACGACGTTGAGGCGGTAGAACAGGTCCTCGCGGAACGTCCCCTTGCGCACCTCGTCCGCCAGCGTGCGGTTGGACGTCGCGATCACGCGGATGTCGACGGGAACCGGCTTGCCGCCGCCGACGCGGTCGATGACGCGTTCCTGCAGGGCGCGCAAAAGCTTGGCCTGCAGCCGCACATCCATCTCGGAGATCTCGTCGAGCAGCAGCGTGCCCCCCGTGGCCTCCTCGAACTTGCCGACGCGCCGGGCGATGGCGCCAGTGAAGGCGCCCTTCTCATGCCCGAACAGCTCGGATTCGAGCAGGTTGTCGGGGATCGCCGCGCAGTTCACCGAGACGAACGGCTTGTCGCGCCGGTTCGACTTGGAGTGCACGAAGCGGGCGATGACCTCCTTGCCGGTGCCGCTCTCGCCCGTGATGAGGATAGACGCATCGGAGCGCGCGATCTGCTCGGCGAGGCGCACGACGCGCGCCATCGCCTCGTCGCGGAACACGAATGCGCGCGTATCACGCGACACCGCTTCCAGCACGGCCGCGATCAGCTCCGGGTCGGGTGGCAGCGGGATGTACTCGCGCGCGCCCGACTGGATCGCCGCCACGGCGGCGCGGGTGTCCGTGCCCGTGCCGCAGGCAACCACCGGAGTGCGGATGCGCTCGGTCTCGAACTGCGTGACGATGTCGCGGATGGACAGCACCACGTCCACCATCACGAGATCGGCGCCCTTGGCGCGCATCACCGCCATGGCCTGCTCGATGGTCTCGGCGTTGGTCACGGCCGCGCCGCGGTCCATGGCGATGCGGGTGGCGTGGGTGAGCTGGCCCTTCAGGGTCCCGACGATGAGCAGGCGCATGGCGATGTCTCCTGACCTCAGCGATCGGCCTTGATGATTTCGGTCATCGTCACGCCGAGACGCTCGTCCACGAGGACGACCTCCCCGCGCGCGACGAGGCGGTCGTTGACGAAGATGTCGATGGCCTCGCCCACCTTGCGGTCGAGCTCGAGGACCGTGCCCGGACCCAGCCGCAGCAGTTCCCCGATCTCCAGCCGGGTCCGCCCGAGGACGGCGGAGACGTTCACGGGCACGTCGAAGACGTGTTCGAGGTCCTCCGCGACCTTGCTGACACCGCCCTCGCTGCCGCTGCCGACCTGGTTCGCCCGCGCCGGATCGTAATCGAGATCCGCGCCCGGGGCGCCGCCCTTGAGGTCGGGGAGTGGGATGTCGTCGGGGCCTGCCATGGGACGGGGCTCCTTTACGCTGCTTCAGGGCCGGGCGAACCCGTATGGCGGGCGATCGCCGCGGCGATGAGGGTATCGATGGCATGGGCATTGCGGGCCACGCCGCCGTCGGCCCATTCCAGGCGGAAGTCGCCGTCGGCCATGTCCGGATCGCCCAGCACGACGAGGCGGCCGGCGAAGCCGCGCTCCAGCGCCAGACGGTCGAGCATCGTCTTGGCGGCGTCGATCAGTCCGTCCGGCACCGACACGACCGCATGCGGCGTGCCGACCAGCGCCCTGAAGCAATCCGAGGCCGCCTCTTCCAGTGGCCCCAGCGGCGCCGCCGCGACGAGGGTTCCCGCCAGCTTGCGGGCGAAGGCCATGCCGAGCGCAGCCGCGTCCTGCTCCAGACGGGAGCGTTCCGCATCGAAGCGAGAGAGCAACACGGACGCCTGCGCAGCCACCGTCTCCATCGCCGCGGCAAGCCGCATCGCCGCCTCCTGCTCCGCCTCGCGCCGCCCGTCGAGAAGTCCGCGGGCGTAGCCCTCCTGCTCCGCCTGTTCCAGCCGCTGCTGGTCGCCCTGCCGGCGCGAGGCCCCGGAGCGGCGGTCGAACTCCTCGTCGAAGACGAACTTCTGCGGCTGCGCGGTCATCACATCACCAGGTCGTCGGCTTCATCGGCGCGGGTGAGGGTGATCTCGCCCTTGCGCTCGAGGTCGCGCGTCAGCGTCACGACCTGCTGCTGGGCCTCCTCGACCTGCTTGAGCCGCAGCGGGCCGAGCGCGTCGAGTTCGTCCGTCAGGATCTTGCCGGCGCGCTTGGACATGTTGCCCAGGAAAACATCGCGGACGCTGCTGGCGCAGCCCTTCAGCGCCTTGGCGAGGATCGCCGTGTCGACCTGCCGGATCACCGTCTGGATCGCCTGCGGCTCGAGGTCGGCGATGTCCTCGAAGACGAACATCATCGATCGGATCCGCTCCGCGACGGCGGGCTGCGACTTGTCGAGCGCGTCGAGGATGCGCTTCTCGTGGTCCCGGTCGATCTGGTTGAACACCTCGGCCATCTGTTCGTAGACATTGCGTCCGGTCGCCCGCGAAATGGTCGACATGAATTCGCTCCGCAGCGCCGCCTCGACGTTCTGCAACGTCGCCTTCGGCACCGTCTCCATGTGGATCATGCGGTCGATGACCTCGACCACCAAACTCTCGGGCAGGAGGGTCAGCACGCTGGCGGTCTGCCGCGACTGGATCCGCGACAGAACCAGCGCGATGGTCTGGGGATGCTCGTTCTTCAGGTAGTTGGCGAGCATCGGCCCCTGCACGTTCGACATCTTCTGCCACATGTTGCGACCGGCCGGCCCGCGCAGTTCCTCCATGATCAGCT
>JAIYAB010000021.1 GCA_027489275.1 Hyphomicrobiales bacterium | reverse complement strand
TTGGGCAGGATGTGGCGCAGCAGGATGCGGACGTCGTTGTAGCCCAGCGCGCGCGCCGCCAGCACGTACTCGCTCTTGCGAGCCACCAGCACCTCGGCGCGCACGATTCGCGCGTAGATGCTCCAGCCGCTCAGGGTCAGCGCGATGTACATGCTGGTGATGCCCGGCCCGAGGACGGCGATCACCCCGATCGCCATGATCAGGAAGGGAAACGCCGTGAACGTATCGACCGTGCGCATCACGATCGTGTCCACGATGCCGCCCACATAGCCGGCGATCGCGCCCAGGATGGAACCGAGGATCCAGGGGAACAGGACGCAGAAGAAGCCGATGCGCACGTCGAGCTTGGCGGCATGCAAGACGCGCGAAAAGACGTCCCGTCCGAAGTTGTCCGTGCCGAACGGGTGAGCCCAACTCGGTGGGCGCAGCGTGTTGCGCAGGTTCTGCGTGATGGGATCGTACGGCGTGATCCAGTTCGCGAATATGCTGGCGAGCAGGATGACGGCCAGCAGAACCGCGCCGACGATGAGGGCGCCGCGGCGGCCCATCAGGCGCACGAAGGCGCCGCGTGGCGCGAGCGGCCCATGGACCGCGGCTGCCCGGCCGATTTCCTCGGCGTGCACCGGTGCGCCGCCGGTTGTCGGCGCGGCTTCCAGGGCTCGGGTGTCACTCATAGGTCACCCGCGGATCGAGGATCGCGTAGACGAGGTCCGTGGCGAGGTTGATGACGATGACCAGCAGCCCGAACACGAGCGCGATGCCCTGGATCACCGGGTAGTCGCGCGCGTCCACCGAGCTGATGATTAGCGAGCCGAGCCCCGGCACGTTGAACACGTTCTCGATCACGACCGAGCCGCCCATCAGCCAGCCGATGTTGACGCCCAGGATCGTCACCGTCGCCATCAGCCCGTTGCGCAGAACATGGCGGCGGATGAGCTTGCCTGGCGGCAGGCCCTTTGTGCGGGCGAATTCGACGTGCGGGGACTGCATCACCTCGATGATCGTGCTGCGCAGCGTCCGCATCAGGGTCGGCGCGAGATGCAGCGCGATGGTCAGCGCCGGCAGGAACAGGTGCCAAAGCCTCTGGCCGAACGTCGCCCCATACCCCGCCACGGGAAACAGCGGCATGATGACCGCAAACAGGATGAGCAGGTTGAGGCCGAGCCAGAACGTCGGCATCGCCAGCGCGAGCGTGGTCACCGAGCGGATGATCTGGTCGACGAGGCCGTTGTTGTGCAACGCCGCGATGACGGCCAGCGGCACGCAGATCAGCAGCGAAAGCACGACCGCGTACACCGTCAGCATCATGGTCGCCGGCATGCGCTCCAGCACCACCTCGAGCACCGGGCGCCGATAGACCATCGAGCTGCCGAACTGCCCCTGCGCGAGATCGCCGAGGAAGATGCCGAACTGAGCCCAGATCGGCCGGTCGAGGCCGAGGTCGGTGCGCAGGGCCGCGAGCGTCTCCGGCGTGGCGTAGGCGCCCAGCATGATCGAGGCCGGGTCGCCCGGGATGAGCCGGACGAACAGGAACACGATGAGCACGATGCCGAAGATTACCGGCACGAGCTGCATCATCCTGCGGGCGACGAATCTCGGGAAATTCACTGCGGCTCCCTTCCGGCTCCGGCCAAGGCCGGCCCGGGTCTGCGTCCTTGCGGGGCGCTGACCCGGACCGAGGTCGTCACTTCGTCCGCCACACGTCCGACAGGCGTACCATCCGGGTCGGATAGACCGCGAAGCCCTTCACGTGGTCGCGCGTCGCGAACACGACGGAGGGGTGGAACAGGTAGATCTGCGGCACCTCCGACATCGCGATGCGTTGCACCTCGCGGTACATCGCGGCCCGCTTGGCGGGGTCCGTCTCGCCCTCGGCGGCCTTGCTGATCTTGACGATCTCCTCGTTGCGGTAGCTGGAGAAGGCAGCGTTGCGCCCCCCTTCCTCGACCGACCAGAAGTCGAACGGCATGTTCTGCGCCGGATCGCCGACGAGGTTGCTGCCGAGCTTGTAGACGAGCTCGAAGTTCCCGCCCGACCAGAGGCTGAACCAGGTGCCCGATTCGGTCGGCTGAACGTCGATGGTGATACCGATCTTGGCCAGCTGGTCCTTGACGATGACCGCCGCCTGGCCGGCCATCTCGTCGCCGCTCGGGATGAGCATCTTCGCCGTGAAGCCCTTCGGAAAGGCGCTTTCGGCCATCAACGCCTTCGCGGCTTCGAGGTCGTGCTTGATGCCGAAGTCGCGCGTGTGGAACAGCACGCCCGGTCCGTAGAACGGCGATTGCGCAGGCTCGCCGTTGCCGAAGAGCAGCGCGTCGACCATGGCCTGCCGATCGAGCGCCATCAGCATCGCCTTGCGCACCTTCACGTCGGCGACTGCAGGCACCGTCTTCAGGTTCGGGACGATGGCGGCGGTGGCGTCGAGCGTCACCATGGCGGGTACCACGCCCGGCGCCCGCTTGAGGGATTCAGCCTGGCTGAAGGGCACGCTCATGGCGACATCCACCTGCCCGCTGCGCAGCTGCAGCACGGCGGCGTTCTCGTCCTGCACGAAGCGCAGCTCGACCTCGTCGAGATAGGGCTTGCCGGTGTCCCAGTAGCCCGGGTTGCGCTTGAGGATGGTCACCTGGCCCTTGACGAAGCGGTCCATGCAGAAGGCGCCGCTGCCAAGCGGCTTCTGCCCCATCTCCTGGACGCCGACCTTTTCCGTGTAGGACTTGGAAAGGACATGCGTTCCCCACAGGGTGAGATAGCGCGCGAAGGCGACGTTCGCCTTGTCGAGCGTGATGCGCACGGTCGCCGGGTCGAGAGCCTCGACGGAGGGCTTGTTCGGGAACTGCCAGAGGACGCGCGAGTCCTTTTCCATCGCCCGGTCGAACGTGAACTTCACGTCCTCGGCGGTGACAGGGGAGCCGTCGCAGAACTTCGCGGTCGGCCGAAGCTTGAAGGTGTAGACGCGGCCGTCGGCGCTGACCTCGTAGCTTTCGGCGAGCGAGGGCTGCAGCGTCTTGCCGTCCGGGGAGCTCTGCAGAAGGTTGCCGTAGATCTGCCCCTGGGCCTGCAGCGTCAGTGTGTCGTTGGTGTACTTCGGATCCCAGACGGTGATGTCGGCTGACCGCGCGATCACGATCTTGCCGCCGCGCACCGGCGTCTGCGCCGCGGCGTCGCCGGGCAGGATCGAGAGGGCGGCCATCGACAGCGCGACGGCGGAGAGCGCGGTTGCGGCCGTTGCCGCCCCGAGGCGGCGTTCGAGCCAGTGTCCTGCGTAGGCCATAGCACGTGCTCCTTGAGGTCCGGTGGGTCTCGGGAAAGAGGCTGTCGTCAGCCCCCTGACTGGGCGATCAGTTCGGCCGTCGTGCGGCCCTTGATCACGTTGCCGTCGGTGATGCGCTGCACGGCGTCGTCATGGGCCGCGCGGCGCGAGGAGGCGCAGCCGTCGGTGACCAGCGTCACGAAGTAGCCCTTGTCGGCGGCATCGCGCGCCGTCAGCTCGACGCAACCCTCGGTGACGACGCCGCACACCCAGAGGCGTTCCTTGCCCATGTTGCGCAGGATCTGGTCGATGGCCGTCGAGTTGAAGGTGCTGACGCTCGACTTGTCGATGATGATCTCGTCGTCGATCGGCGCCAGCGCGTCGACGATGTCCCAGTCCATGGGCAGCAGAGGGGTGTCGTTCAGCCGGTTGAGGAGCTGGCGCTTGCCGTCCCTGGTGCTCTTCGTGCGGAACGCCACGCGGATGTGGAACACCTCGACGCCGACCTTCCGGCAGTGACCAAGCAGCCGCTGCAGGTTGGGCGTCACCTCGGCGATGAAATCGAATCGCTCCTTGAGGTGGTCGGGCTTGCCCTGATCGCGGGCGAGACGCCCCATCCAGCCCTCGGGATGGGCGCACAGGTTCTGCATGTCGACGATCAGCAGCGCCGTCTTCGCGATGTCGAAAGGCGCTTCCGTCGGTTCGTGAACGAGATCCCAGTAGGGGTCGTGGACCATGTCCGCCTCTCTTGATGGTTGTGCCGGCCGTCCTGTCGCGAACCCGGGGCCTGCCTGCCGCCGCACCGCGCGGCAGGCTGGCTCCTCGAACCCTGCTGCTTACTGGGTCTTCCAGGTTTCCCAGAACCGGTGAAGCCGGGTCGGGAAGATCGCGAAGCCCTGCACCGTGTCGCGGGTCGCGTAGACCACGGACGGGTGGAACAGGTAGATCTGCGGCACCTCGGACATCGCGATCCGTTGCAACTCGCGATAGGCGGCGGTGCGCTTGGCCACGTCCTGCTCGCCCTCGGCCTCCTTGCTGATCTTGACGATCTGCTCGTTGCGGTAGCCCGAGAACGCGGCGTCCGAGCCGCCTTCCTCCCGCGACCAGAAGTCGAAGGGGATGTTCATGGCCGGGTCGATCACGAGGTTGGAGCCCAGCTTGTAGAACATGTCGAAGTTGCCGCTGGACCGCAGCTGCAGGATCGTACCCGCCTCGGTCGGCGTCACCTGGATCTTGATGCCGATCTTGGACAGCTGGTCATTCATGATGACGGCCGCCTGATTGGCCATCTCGTCGCCGCTCGGCACGATCAGCTTGGCGGTGAAGCCCTGCGGAAAGCTGCTCTCGGCCATCAGCTTCTTGGCCTTCTCCACGTCGAAGCCGACGCCGAAATCCTTCGTGTGGAACAGCAGGCCAGGGCCGTAGAAGGGCGACTGGACCGGCTCGCCATTGCCGAAGAGAAGGGCGTCGACCATTGCCTGCCGGTCGAGCGCCATCAGCATGGCCTGGCGGACCTTCACGTCCTTGAAGGGGGGGAAGGACCGGACGTTGGGCACGATCGAGGAGCTGGCATAGAGCGTCACCATCGACGCCTTGATGCCCGGCGCGTTCTGCAGCGCCTTGTACTGGCTGTGCGGCACGCTGAGCGCGACGTCGATCTGGCCGCCACGCAATTGCAGGACGGCGGCGTTCTCG
>JAIYAB010000139.1 GCA_027489275.1 Hyphomicrobiales bacterium | reverse complement strand
GAGAGCCGAGGAGGGCAGGGCGCCCGGCGGCTGGCTGAGCCCCTGGATCGCCGAAAGCGCCGTGACGCCCGATCTCCTGCGCGAGGCGGGCTATCGCTACACGCTGAACTGGTGCAGCGACGACCAGCCGGTCTGGATGGCGACCCGTGCCGGCCCGCTGCTGGCGGTGCCCTATCCGCAGGAGCTCAACGACATCCCCGCCATCGTCGCCCGCAAGGATGGCGCCGACGCCTTCGCCGACATGATCGTCGACGCCTTCGACGAGATGCTCGAACAGGCGGAGGGCCAGCCGCTGGTGATGGGCATCGCGCTGCACGCCTACATCGTCGGCCAGCCGCACCGCCTGCGCCACCTGCGGCGCGCGCTGGCCCATATCGCCGGGCATCGCGAGCAGATCTGGCTCACGACACCCGGCGCCATCGCCGATGCCTATGCGGGGCAGGTTCCGGCCGGCTGATGCGGGCCGGACGCGTTCAGTCCTGCGGGACGCGACCGTCCGGGGTGAACTGGTCCACGGCGGTCGGCAGGTCGCGCGCCAGCCGGGCCAGGAGGTCCTGCCGGGACAGCCCGGTCTTGGCGGTCAGCTCGGCCAGCGTGTCCTCGCCGATCGCCTGTTCCAGCTCGTCCGGCGCGATCTCGCGGTTGGGTCCGGCGCCGACCCAGGACTTCGCCGTCTCGCCGTGGCCGGACTGCTGGAACCGCTCGAGCAGTTCGCCGATCCCGCCGCCCAGGAGGCCGCCGGTGCCGGTGCTGCCCAGCATGGACCCGAGGCCGGAGCCGAACCCTGTGTTGCCGCCCGGCGCCGCGGTGCCCCGCAGCATCTCGGCGATCTTGTCGCGGTTCTGGTAGCCCGCCACGGCCAGCAGGCCGAGCAGGGCCGTCATCGAGGGAAATCCACGCGCCATCGTTGTCCTCCATCCGTCGAGCAGGCGGTGTGCCAGCCAGCGCAACCCGCCGCGCCGGCACAGGTTCCCGCGCCGTCGGCAACCTTCTTCCCTCCCGGAACCCGGCAACGTTCTTCGCTCCCGGAACGTTGAAGAGCATCAACAACGAGGTGGACCTGACATGGGCATCCTTTGGACGATCATCATCGGCTTCGTTGCCGGCATCATCGCGAAGTTCCTCATGCCGGGGGAGAATGAACCTTCCGGCTTCATCCTGACCACCATTCTCGGCATCGTCGGCGCGTTCGTCGCCACCTGGCTGGGGCAGGCGCTGGGCTGGTACACAGCCGGGGAGGGCGCGGGTCTGATTGGCGCGGTGGTCGGCGCCGTCATCGTGCTGGCGATCTGGAGCATGGTCGCGAGAAACCGCGCCGTCTCGACGCGCTGAGGAGGCTCGCCGGGGTTCGAAGACGCCAGCCCGGACCGTCGCCGACGTGTCGGGCTGGCCATTCAAACCGCGGCCGCCTTGAGGTTGGTCAACGCCGTCACGGTTCTGTCATGGTGGACTGGCTCCTTCCCCGAGGGATCCACCATGACCAGAGCCGCCAAGTCCGTCGAAGCCAAGTCCGTCGAAGCCAAGTCCGTCGAAGCCAAGTCCGTCGCAGCCAAAGCCGCCGCCGCAGCAAAGACCGCGGCGAAATCGGCCCCAGAGCCGGCAACCGTCGCGACTGTCGCCGCGGCGGGCGCTCCCGAGCCGGCCGAACCGGCCATCGCGGCGTCGGCGGACGGTGCGTCGGCGACCGCGGCGTCTTCCGGTCGTCCGATCGAGCTCCCGTCGGCCGTTCCCCTTGCCAATGGCCTCGACGCAATTCCGCCGCGTCCGGATGGGGGCCGGTCGATCACCGGCGCGGCCGGCGCCCTTGGCGGCAAAATCGGGGAGGCTCGCCGCGAGAAGTCCCCCGCGCAATTGCGGCACGATCCCGACGCGATCCGCCACGCCTTCGAGTCGGGCGAGTTTCCCTACGCCACCCGGCTCACCGAGAAGGCCTATGTGGAGCACGTGCTGCCGCTGCAGGTCGAACTGCTGAAGCTGCAGAACTGGGTGAAGGAGGCCGGCGAGAAGGTGGTCGTCCTGTTCGAGGGGCGTGACGCGGCCGGCAAGGGCGGCACGATCAAGCGCTTCATGGAGCACCTCAACCCGCGCGGCGCGCGCATCGTGGCGCTGGAGAAGCCGAGCGAGCGCGAGCGCACGCAGTGGTATTTCCAGCGCTACATCGAGCAGCTTCCCGCGGGCGGCGAGATCGTGTTCTTCGACCGCTCCTGGTACAACCGGGCCGGCGTCGAGCGGGTCATGGGCTTCTGCTCGCCGCAGGAATACCTCGAGTTCATGCGCCAGACGCCGGAGCTGGAGCGCATGCTGGCGCGATCGGGCATCCGGCTGTTCAAGTTCTGGTTCTCGGTGACGCGCGACGAGCAACTGCGCCGCTTCAAGGCTCGCGAGACCGACCCGCTCAAGCAGTGGAAGCTCTCGCCGATCGACCGCGCCTCGCTGGACAAGTGGGACGCCTACACCGAGGCGAAGGAGGCGATGTTCTTCTACACCGACACCGCCGATGCGCCGTGGACCATCATCAAGTCCAACGACAAGAAGCGCGCCCGCCTCAACGCCATGCAGCACTTCCTCGCGGCGATGCCCTATCCCGACAAGGACCACCACGTGGTGCGCGGCCCCGACCCCCTCATCGTCGGCTCCGGCGCCCTCGTGCTCGGCCGCGACCCGACGCTGATCGAGCGCGCGATGCACCCGGAGCTGAAGCGGACCAACTGAGGGCGGGGCGCGCGGCTGGACCGGGCCGCGCGGTCGTCATCCGACCAGCTCCCGGCGTCGCTCCCGGCGTCCAAGGATTCTTGCCGGTTCTCAGTACAGCACCACCGAGCGGATCGACTTGCCCTCGTGCATGAGGTCGAAGGCGGTGTTGATGTCGTCGAGCGGCATGGTGTGGGTGATCAGGTCGTCGATGTTGATCTTGCCGTCCATGTACCAGTCGACGATCTTCGGCACGTCGGTGCGCCCGCGCGCGCCGCCGAAGGCGGAGCCCTTCCAGACGCGGCCGGTGACGAGCTGGAACGGGCGGGTGGCGATTTCCTGGCCGGACGGCGCGACGCCGATGATGATCGATTCGCCCCAGCCGCGATGGCAG
>JAIYAB010000475.1 GCA_027489275.1 Hyphomicrobiales bacterium | reverse complement strand
ACGACATGATCGACCAGATCGAGCGGCTGCTGATCATGGCGTTTCTGCTCGCCGTCGGCGGCGGGGTCATGAGCGGTTTGCTGGCGTCTCTCGACTGGGTCGACGTCGGCGTCGCGGTCGCGGTTCTGTTCTTGGTGCGCCCGTTCGCCGGGCTTCTGGCGCTCGCGGGTCATCCGGCCTCAGCGCGCGAAAAAGGCATCGTGGCATTCTTCGGCATTCGCGGTGTGGGGTCGTTCTATTACCTCGCCTATGGCCTGAACCACGGCAGTTTCGAAGAACCCGGGCGATTGTGGGCGATCGTTGGCGGTGTAGTGGTGATGTCGGTCTTCCTGCACGGCCTGACTGTGACGCCGCTGATGCGCCAACTCGACCGGGCTCATGGGCGCGATCCGGACGCGGAGCCCCGGCAGGCCGCGGGACCTCCATGAAGATCCTCGGTCGGATCGGACGTCGTCGCGCATGAGACGTGACCGATCGTATCGCACATCCCGTGAAGCCCTGCTGCGGCGGGCATTCAGGAGCTGCACCGTGGGTTCTTCCGGACTGACGCGAGGAATGTGTTGAGCCGCGGCGACGTATCCCCTCGCAGTTAGAAGCAGTGCAACTCCATCTGCGCTTCGACCTCGAAGCGGATCGGGCGGTAGACGACCGAGCGGCATGCTGCAGCTGGACATCGGACCGCAGGCCGTATCCTCCTCCAGGCCAAACCTGCAGCGAGCAGCCAGGATACTGCTCACCCCGCGACGCCGCCAGCCTCCAATCGGCCGAGACTCCAGCAGCGCCGCCCCTGGCGGCGCAGCGCTGTCCGCACGCAGTCCAGAACGAGGCCATTCGAGAGGAGAAAGCCCTCGATCACGAGCAGGCGCGGCTCGACGGGGAGAACCGTTGCCAGCAGGTCCGAGCATCCTTCCGCAACTGACAAGTCCGTCATGGCGTCAACCAGCTCGTTGATGCGCGCAGATACGAACCGATCGCGGACGAAGGGGGCGAAGGGACTTTCGTCTGCGATGGCGCCCGTTGCGACACGCTGCAGGAAGAGGTCGAGCGAGTAAGTGGCTACGCCGTGGCCGGACAGCGCGCGGATGAGACTCGTCTTGCCTGACTGCGGCTTGCCCGACGTCAGGATCACGTCCTGCCGCCAGTGCTGCGCCTTGACGAGATAGCGCCGCCACGACGGCACCGGCCCCGCGACTTCCCGGGTGATCCGGAAGGCCGTGTCCCTGAACAGCTCCCGTTCGAGCAGGAGGCGCGTCGGCGCCTCCCAGATCGCCCCCTCGATTTCGCGCCGCGACCAGGCCCAGTCCGCCTCGACAGCGCCGAACATGTCGACGTAGAGCACGCCCCGGTCCGTCAGCCGTCCGAGGCAGGCCAGAAGTGCAGGCTGTGAAAGGCGGGCCGATTGACCGGTCCAGGACAGAACGATCACATCGAAGAGCCGACCCTGCAGGCCCGCGACAGACTTGATGACGGCCGAAACCGGATCGCGAGGTCGTGCCTCGTCTCTGCCAGCCGGTGGCTTCAACTGGATGCCGACGACGGATTTCGATCCCGCTTCGCGAGCGGCATGACACAGCCTGCCCTCACCGCATCCTACATGCAGCAAGGACAGCCGGGGCAGGCCCTCCAGCTGAAGGTCGTCGAGCGTGATCTCAGACGCATGCTCCATGCGCGCTTGGCCGTCCTGCGGTCTGGCGCCCGAGGCGCGATCCGCAATTCTAGGCTGAGCAGCTTTTCGGGGCCTTAATGCCGCACAGGTTTACCAGACATCCGTCGATGCATGGCAACGCACCGATCCGTTGCGAAGCGGTTCATCGGATTTTCAGCCGGCAGTGATGGACTTGCCAGGGTGAACCAGACGCTGCTTTCGCGCCGCAGTGCAGATGAGGCGTCGCCTTCGTCGGCGAGCTGAACTCGGACCGCTAAACGAATGGCACTACAATCGTGGCTCTCATCAACGGACGAAGTCTGCCGGCGCATTGCCGCGACGAAGGCCGTGCTGAAGATCGTCCTGAAGATCAAGGACGATCCCTTCATGTTCGAACGCTGGATCGCGCATCATCTTCAGGTTGTGGATCCGTCACGGATCATCGTGCTCGACAACGAGAGCACTGATGCATCGCTGCATCGCATGTACGGCGAAATTCCGCACGAAACGACGATTGTGTCATTCGGCGGCTTCCACAATCACGTCCACAATACGGAGCGCTTTCGCAAGCTTTACGACGCCCTCGCCACCAGCGCCGACTATGCGATCTTTCTCGATGTCGACGAGTTTCTTTACTGGTGCAACGGCACCACGATCCGCGCAGATCACAGCCTGCCGGACCATCTGGCCAGGTCCGACAGGCATGTCTTGTTTCCGGGTCTCTGGCTTCAGAATCGAGACGGATCTCTCGATGAATTCATCGCTGGCGACGTCGCCGGCCGGCCGATCTTCGAGCACGGCTATCGTTGGGGCAAGCCTGTCATCCCCATGCAGCGACCGGCGCTGAAAGGCTTCATCAATCACACGATCCAACTTCTCGAGAACAACACGTTCGCCGATATCGAGGGCGGCGCTCTCGTTTTTCACGCCAGTCGCTACGATGCAGGCCAGCGCATCGCCGCCAACATCAGGAAGATCGTCGTAAAGGGGTACCTGTCGCCGGGCGAGGACTGGCGCGAGGGGCTTGCGCCGGACCGCTTGGCCAAGGCCGACCCCCATGTCCGCGCCTATCTGCGTGAGCTCGTCGAGCATTCGGCAAGGAAGGAGTTCAGGTACGTTCCTCCGGTCGAAGGCACGGAGGGGTGGGTCAGGTTCAACCGCACCACGGGCCGCGTTGACGGGCATCCCGCCACGCTGGACGGTTTCTTTCGCACAGTGTTCTCTCCGAACGATTTTCTCTCGCTGTCATGATCCTCGCCTGATCGAAACCGTCGGCATCCGCGATCAGACCAGCGCCTCGGCGACGGCGTGGTCGAACGCCTCGATCGTGGCGTCGATCACGGCATCGTCGTGGGCCAGCGAGAGGAACCAGGCACCCCGCTCCAACGCCCTGACGCCGTGGCCGAGAAGGGCCGTCGTCAGGCGCACATAGGCGGCCTTATCGGCATTTACCTGGTCCCGGTAGTTGTGGATCGGATCCCGCACACCCAGCGTTACGTGGAATACTTGCGGAAGGCCCTGGACCCGCCCTGCGACCTGGCGATTGCGCAGGATGGTCTGGAAGCCTTCCATCAATCGACGCCCGCGGACCGCGATGCGATCGTGCACCGAGCCGTCGGCCAGTGCGGTGAGCGTCGCCACGGTAGCAGCCATGCCGAGGGGATGGGCGTTGTAGGTGCCCCCATGCATCACCCGCCGCGTGACCATGAGGTCCATCAGGTCGGCGCGGCCGGCTATCGCAGCGACGGGCAGGCCGTTGGCGATGGCCTTGCCGAACACGGCAAGATCGGGTGTGACGCCCAGCAGCGACTGCGCGCCGCCGGGCGCAACGCGAAAGCCCGTTATGACCTCGTCGAAGATGAGGATTGTGCCGGTCTCCGAGCAGACCCGCCGAACGCCTTCGATGTAGCCGGCATCGGGCATGATCACGTTCTGGTTGCACATGATCGGCTCCATGATGAGGCCGGCCACGTCTCCCTTGCGCAACCGCGTCTCGAGCCGGGCGAGGTCGTTCCACACGACGACGTCGACGCTGTCGCCCGCCTTCGGATCCAGTCCGGGTGACGCGGGCACATGGGCCGGCGCGTCGACCGAACCCATGTCGGCCGCCGGCGGGGCGACGCTCCACACGACATTATCGAACCAGCCGTGGTAGTGACCCTCGCACTTCAGGATCGTCGCCCGGCCGGTTGCGGCGCGCGCAAGGCGGATCGCGGCCTGCACCACCTCCGAGCCGGAGCAACTGAAACGCACGCGCTCGGCGCAGGGAACCAGCCGGTTCATCAGTGCGGCGGCCTGATACTCGATTTCGCTCTGCGCGGCGAACAGAAGGCCATAATCGAGCTGCCTGCGCACGGCGTCGATGACCTCGGCCGGGTTGTGGCCGAGGATCATCGGCCCCATGCCGAGGTAGTAATCGATCAACCGGTTGCCATCGATGTCGTGAAGGTAGGGACCCTCGCCGCGGGCGATCACGAGCGGCGTCGGCGAGATGCCGAGCCGGAAGTTGCTGTTCACGCCGCCCGGCACCAGAGACGCGGCATCGGCGACACGCCGGGCCGACGCGGTGAAGGTCATCGTCATGCTATCCTCCCGCTGCTCAGGGGCGCTTCAGGCGCGCGCCACCGCAATGCATTCGATTTCGTAGCGAAGCCCCTGAAGGCAGCCGGTAATCGTCGTGCGGGCCGGGAACGGCGCCTTGAAGTACTCCCGGTAGAGCCGGTTGAATTCAGGCACGTCCGCGGCATCGCGAACGTAGTTGCGGGTCTGCACCACGTCTGACAGGTCGCATCCTGCTGCTTTCAGGACGGCGCGCATGTTCTCGATCGAGCGCCGAACCTCGCCTTCCAGATCGTCGCTGACGATCTTGCCCGTCGCGTCCACCGAGGCCTGGCCAGAGACGAAGACGAACGGCCCGACCTTGACGCAGGGGGAGAAGGGCAGGTGGGAGCGCGGCGTATCATCGAGAGCCGGGTATTCGGGCTCGAACGTCATGAGGGCCTCCAGGGCGGGTCGAGGGGAAAGATCGGTCTGCGGATCCGCCGGTAGGGCAGGGTGGTGAGATCGCTCGGGCACGGCCCGGGAGTTCTCACCCAGTAGCTGCGACCGCCTAGACGATCATAGGCGCGCCGGTGCGCCACCGCGGCCTTCACGCCGACGAAGGCCAGCGTCTCGGGCACGATGCCCTGCGAGCGCAATTGTCCGAGGTCGAAGGGCGGAGTCTTGCGCGAGGTCAGCAGGATCGTCGTCCCGCCGGCACGGACGGTGGCGCATGGACCCATCTCGATGTTCACGCCGTTGGCCGCGGCAAGATGGCTGTTCAAGTCCTCGAGCCGGAAGCGACCGTCCGAGCGCGACAGGAACTCGACTTCGGAGGTGAAGGGGCCGGGGTCGAGACTGCTGCTGCCGCCCATGGACAGCACGACCCGGGAGCCCGGCTCGACCGTTGCGAGAGCCTGGACCGCAGCCGGGTCGTTGATGATGACTGCGGCCTGCTGCAGCCCTCGCCGCACGAACGCGCGCAGGATGCTGGTACAGTCGCCGGGGGCGCCACCGCCGATGTTGTCGGCAGGTTCGACGAGGATGGCCGGTCCCGGCGGCGGATTGGCGATGGCATCGTCGAGCGCCGATTCCAGGTCCCACTCGGCCGGTACGCCGGCCTCCCGCTCGCGCATCGCGATCTCCTCGAGGGTGTCGAGGTGCCGCTCGCTGGCCGCGAGGTCGCCGGCCGTGATGATGCAGGCCGCCACGCCGGTGTGGAGCGTATCCGCGAAGGAGTAGCCACCCACGACGCTGACCGCCCAGACGTCGTCGTCCTCGCGTTCGATCCGGCGCGCGAGCGCGCTCATCGTCTGCATGGGCCTGTCGGCTGTCCCGGTGCCGGTGGGCGGCCACAGGATGGGGAACGTCCGTGAGACCATGCGTGGCCGCACGCCCGTATCGAGCGACCGCGCCAGCAGGTCTGCCGAGAGCACGGCCGCATCGCGCGCGTCGGCGTGCGGGTTCTCGCGATAGCCGACGAGGCCGTCGGCGTAGCGCGCCATGCGGGGGGTGAAGTTGGCGTGCAGGTCGAAGACGGCGAAGAGAGGCAGCGTCTCCGCTCCCGGCAAGGCGCGGATGCGTTCCAACAGGTCGCCTTCCGGGTCGTCCGATCGGGTCGTGACCATCGCTCCGTGCAGGGCCAGCCAGATGCCGTCGAGTCCGGCCGCCAGCGCCGGCCGGGCCGCAGCCTCGAACCTTGCCCAGAACGCTTCGAAGACGGCGTGGTCAATGGTCCCGGACGGCGTCGCCTGCGTCTCCAGCGTCGGGATGACGGTCCAGCTGCGGCGCTCCGCGACCTCGAGAAAACCGTCTACCGTCGAGGCGTCGCCGCGCCGTGCGAGGAGGGCCGCTCCTTCGCGCGTCCGCATCTGGTCCGGGCCGGTCACCTCTTCGAGAAAGGTGTGGGTCTCATGGAACAGGCCACCGAGCAGGATGCGCTTCGTCATGGCCCCGCGGCTCCCTCGTGCGAGCCGGACATGAGGCTGCGCCGGGCTTCGGCCATCGTCTCGACGAGCAGCCTGCCGATCCGCTCGCGGGTTTCGCTTCCCATGCGCGTCAGGGGTCCGGCGATGCTGACCGCGGCGATGGCCTCGCCCTTTCCGTCGAGCAGGGCCGCGCCGACGCATGCCGCGCCTTCCTCGTTCTCCTCGATCTCCTCGACGAAGCCACGCTGGCGACACTGTGCGAGGATGGCATCCAGCGTCGCCCGGTCGGTCGTCGTTCGGGGCGTGAGAGGAACGAGCGGCTGAAGCGCCAGCACCTGTTTGCGCACGGCCTCCGGTCCGTAGGCCAGCAAAGCGCGACCGCAGGCGGTGGAATGATAGGACGCGCGTGTACCCGCGTAGGACGTGATGCGGAGCGACTGCGACCCTTCCATGCTGTCTACGATGAGCACGTCAGCCGGACAGGGAAGCGCCAGGTTCACCGTTTCGCGCGACGTCGCGCACAGCCGCACGAGATAGGGTCTCATGAGCGCGATGAGATCCGTACGTCGTTCGACGGCGCGGCCATAGGCGATGAACTCGACGCCGAGGCGATAGCAGCCGGATGTGGGGTGGTGCTCCAGCAGGCCGACCTCGACGAGCGCCATCACCAGATTGAAGGCAGTTGTTTTGAGGAGCCCGGCGCCAGCCGCGATGTCACGCAGTGCGACCCATCCGCCGTCATGGGCGGCCAGCACTTCGAGGATGGCCTTGGCCCTGGCGATCGACTGGATCCGGGCTGTCGGGAGGACGGACATCGCCGCCAGCGTTCGATTGCTCAAGGACTCCCCCGGAGACTCGATGGACCAGGCCGGCATATTGCCTCGGTCAGGCATCTTACAATATGCGACGTGATGACGGATGGAGCGCATGAGGAGTAGATCGCCGAACATTGGTCTTTGCAACAGATTAGTTGTCAGCGAAATTATGTTGACAGTGCTCCGGCTCAAGTCGAACATGATTACACGCCTGCCGTCTTACAATGTAGGATGACCGATCCGCGAACGAGAGGGGCGCCCCGGCGATGCGAATGTTCGTTGCCTCCCTGGCGACCGAAACGAACACGTTCGCGCCGCTGCCCACGGATCGTTCCGCCTTCGAGCGCACTTTCTACGCGCCGCCCGGCGCCCATCCCGCGACGCCGACGCTATGTTCCGCGCCTGTCGTCGCGGCCCGTCGCCGCGCAAAGCAGGACGGATTCACTCTCATCGAGGGAACGAGCACCTGGGCCGAGCCTGCCGGCCTGGTCTCGCGGATCGCCTTCGAAAGCCTGCGCGACGAGATTCTCGACCAGCTGCGTGCGGCCATGCCGGTCGACATCGCCCTGTTCGGGCTGCACGGGGCAATGGTGGCCGACGGCTACGACGACTGCGAGGGGGACCTGCTGGCGCGGGCCCGCGAAATCGTCGGGCCGAAGGCGGTGGTCGGCGCGGAGTACGACCTGCACTGCCACCTCACGCACAAGCGGGTCGCCGCCTGCGACCTCGTGGTGCTGTTCAAGGAATTCCCGCACACGGACTTTCTCGCCCGCGCCGATGACCTCGTCGATCTCGCGCTGCGAACCGCGCGCGGCGAGATCAGGCCCGTCATGGAGATGTTCGACTGCCGCACCCTGACGGGCGCCTTCATGACGAACCAGCCGATGGGCCGTGCGCTGGTCGACCGGATCATGGCGATGGAAGGGCGCGACGGGATCCTGTCGATTTCGCTTGCACACGGCTTTTCCGCGGGCGACGTGCCGGAGGTCGGGTTTCGGGTGCTCGTGACGACGGACGGCGACAGGGCGAAGGCTGCGGCGTTGGCCGAGCAACTGGGGCGCGAGGTGCTGTCCATGGGCCGGGCTGCGACGCCGCGGCACTACAAGCCCGAGGAGGCGGTCGCGCTTGCGCGCGCGGCGACGGCCTGGCCGCAGGTGTTCGGCGACCGCTGGGACAGCCCCGGCGGCGGCGTGCCCGGCGACAGTACGATCATGATCGAAACGCTGCTCCGCCATCCGGACGTCCCGTCAGCCATCGGCGTGACCTGGGATCCGGTCGCCGTCGAGTTTTGTCGCGCAGCGGGCGTCGGAGGCAATCTCTGGCTGAGGATCGGCGGAAAGGCGACGCCGGTCTCCGGTCCGTCGCTCGATGCCCACGTGGTGGTGAAGGGCGTGACCGACGACCTGCTGATCCCCTTCGAGCAAAGCTGGGTTTCGCTTGGACCCGCGGCCGCCGTCTCGGTGGGGAACGTCGACATCGTGCTCGGCAGCAAGCGCGCGCAGACGTTCAGCCCACAGGCCTTCTCGAACCTCGGTGTCGATCTGTCGAAGAAGGCGATCGTGGTCGTCAAGTCGTCGAACCATTTTTCCGCCGCCTTCTCGAAGATCGCAGCGGCCATCCACTATCTCGACACCGGCGGTCCGTTCCCGCACGATCCGCTGGCGGTGACCTACAAGCGGGTCCGCCGCCCGATCGCGCCACTGGACGCAAATCCATGGGCATGAGCCGACTGCCGCTCCCCCCGCGAAACGGCGACGACATCGCTGGCTTCACGCTCGACGCGCTGACGAAGGGGATTCCCGCTTCGGCCGGCCGACTGCGGCTCGACGGTATCGCAGCGCGCGGCTGGAACCTGTTCCGCGGCGATCTCCCGCTGCCGGCGGCGACATTGCGAGCCGACATCCTGGCCGCCAACAACGACTGGATGGCGCAGTTCCTGACCGCGAACGGGTTGCTCATTGCGCCGCACGGCAAGACGACGATGGCGCCCCAGCTGTATGCCATGCAGCACGCAGCCGGCGCCTGGGCGATCACCGTGGCGACGACGCAGCAGATGGCGGTCGCCCGGCACTTCGGGTTTCCCCGCGTGGTGATCGCGAACCAGCCCACGGGCCGCGCCAGCATCGACGCGTGCTTCGCGGCACTGTCTGACGACGGCTTCGAACTCCACGTCCTTGCCGACAGTCTCGCGGGAGTGGCCGCGCTCGCCGCCGGCGCGGACAGGGCGGGGGTGCGGCCACGGCCGCTCGGGGTACTTGTCGAGATGGGCGCCGTCGGAGGCCGCACGGGGACCCGAACGCGAGAGCAGGCCCTTGCCGTCGCGCGCGCCGTCGTCGCGACGCCGGGACTCGCCCTGTCCGGCATCGAGTGCTTCGAGGGGATCCTGCCGGACACCGCCACCGTTGACGCCATGCTGGACGATGTGCTGGCCGTCGCGAGCGTCGCTGTCGCGGAGGGACTTTTCCCGCCAGCGACGCCGATCGTTCTCAGTGCAGGCGGCAGCGCCTTCTACGATCGTGTCGGCGAGCGGTTCGGGCCCGCCGTGTTCGGCGATCGCGAAATCCTGAAGGTCATCCGCAGCGGCTGCTATCTCACGCATGACACCATCGGCTACGAGTCGGCTTATCAACGCATCCTGCGCGAGACGACGCTGCGCCTGCCGCCGGGCCGGTTGATTCCGGCGCTCGAGGTGTGGGCCTATGTCCAGTCCCGGCCGGAACCGACCAAGGCGATCCTGACCGCCGGGAAGCGTGACGTCAGCCACGATTCCCACCTGCCCGTCGCCACGGCGTGGTTCCGGCCCGGCAGCGCGATGAGCGGGCCCGAGCCGATCCCGGCAGGGCATGCCGTCGCGGCGCTCAATGACCAGCACGCCCATTTCGCGCTGCCGTCCGACAGCCCCCTCGCCGTGGGGGACATGGTCGCGCTCGGTATCGCCCACCCCTGCACGACGTTCGACAAATGGGACGTTCTTCCGGTGATCGATGCCGATGGCGCCGTCATCGATGCCGTCAAGACCTACTTCTAGGACCTCAGCATGAGAATCGGCCTGATCCACGTGGCGCAGGAGACCAACGACTTCAATCCGGAGTTGACGACCTTGCGCGACTACGAGTCCTTCGGCCTGCATCTGGGCGCCGATGTCGTGGACAAGTGCGGCGGGATGGGGCAGGTCGGCGGGCATCTCGCCGCGATCACCGAATCCGGCCTGTCGGTCGAGACCGTTCCGATCGTCAGGGCGCATGCCGTGGCCGGCGGACGGGTCGACACGGCCTCGCGACGCTATTTCCTCGATGTCATCGCCAGGGGCCTCGAGGCCGCAGGTCGGCTGGACGGCCTCCATCTCCAACTGCATGGCGCCTGCGCCGCTGAGGGTCTCGACGACGTGGAGGGCGAGCAGGCCGAACTCTGCCGCGAGATTCTGGGTCCGAATGTGCCGATCCTTCTGGGGCTCGACCATCACGCCAACGTCACCGCGCGCATGGTCGCGTCCGTCGACGCCATCGTCGGCCACCGGACACAGCCGCACGATCCGTTCGACACAGGCCTGATCGGCATGCGGCTTCTTCTGCGCATGGTGCAGGAGAAGCTTTCGCCCGTTATCGCGATGCGCAAGATCCCGCTGGTGACCCACCAGGAGAAGTTCCTCACGGCCCATGGGCCGATGAAGGCGTGGTTCGACCGTGCGCGAGAGATGGAGAAGGACCCGCGGGTGCTTCAGGCCGCTCCCTTTCCCATGCAGCCCTGGCTCGACGTCGAGGAGGGCGGCTGGACCGCCGTGGTCGTCACGGACGGTGACCGTGCATTGGCCGAGCGTCTCGCCGATGAGTTGGCCGATCACGCCTGGAGCCTTCGTGACGCCTTCCTCGAAAGGGAAGCGATCGGCGTGGACGAGGCCGTGCGAATGGCCGACGCGGAGCCGGCCGGCGTCGTCGTTCTTAGCGACACCGGCGACACGGTGTTCGGAGGATCGGCGGGCGACAGCAACCTGTTGCTCGAGAGTATGCTGCGCCAGAAGATCCGCGGCCCCGTCCTCATGCCGATGATTGCGCCGAAGGTCGTGGCGCGGCTGTTCGAGGCGGGTGAAGGCGCGACCGTCACGCTCCCCGTGGGCGGAGAGACGGCAAGCCGCTTCTTCTCGCCGCTGGAGGTGACCGGAACGGTCCGGCGCCTCGGAGAGGGGCCTGTCAGGATTGCAGGGTACCAGCATGGCGAAGTCGACATGGGACGGACGGCGGTGTTCGAGGTCGGCCCCGTCACGATGCTGATCAGCGAACTGCGCGGCGTGGCGGGAAATCTTCCGGACGTCTATCGTGCCTATGGCATCGAACCGACGGACTACAAGATGGCCGTCCTCAAGACCGCCTCGAACTTCCAGTTCTTCGCGCCGATCACCTCGCGGGTGATCCGGGCCGACACTGCGGGGCCTGGCCAGTCGGACGTCTACACGCTGCCGTGGTCGCGGCTGCCGCGGCCGATCTACCCGCTCGAGACCTTCACGGACCGTACTGTCAGCAGGAGTTGAAGCCGGGACGACAGTCCCACCGCCTCGCGAACCGACCCACAGGACAAGGATGCACGACATGACGCACACGTTCGGATTGGTACGCCGGCTCGCCGGCACGCTGGCAATCGGGCTTTCGATTGCGCTGGCCGCGCCTGCGAGAGATGTCTCCGCCCAGCAGGTCTCCGGAGGCACGCTGCGGGTGGCGGTGATCGCGGACATCGCGAACTTCGACCCGCACCAGTTCTCCTTCGTCAACGCCACGCTGATCAAGAACCTCTATGACAGCCTTCTTGAGTACACGCCCGAGGGGAAGGCGATCCCGAGCTTGGCCGAGAGCTGGCAGATCGCGCCCGACAGCAAGTCGGTCACGCTGTCGCTGCGCAAGGATGTGAAGTTCCACAGCGGCGCGCCCTTCAATGCCGATGCCGTGGCGGCCAACCTGAAGAAGGCCGCCGATCCCAAGCTCGGCAAGAACCTCTTCGCGACGATGTCGATCGTCGACAACTGGACGGTCGTCGATCCTGCGACCATCCGCGTGAACTTCAAGTCACCGGTGCCGGAACGCCAGATCACCGACCTCTTCCAGTTCATGACCATCATCGATCCTGCGGGCATCGATACGGTGGAGCAGAAGCCGGCAGGCAGCGGCGCATACATGCTCGCCGAGCGCGTCGTCGGACAGCGCATCAAGCTCGCGGCGAACCCCGGCTACTGGCGCTCTGGCCAGCCCGTCTCCAAGGACGTCGAGATCACCATCTTCTCGCAGGACGCGGCAGCGACGGCGGCGCTGGAGTCCGGCGGCGTCGACATCATCTACGGCGGCACCTTGCGCAGCGCCTCGCGCCTGCGTCAGGCGGGGTATCCGGTGCTCGACGGCCCCGGTCCGCTGGTTCAGGTCTTCCGCATCAATTCGACGCGCGGTCCGTTCAAGAACGCGAAGTTCCGCCAGGCCTTCAACCACCTGATGGATCGCGAGAGCATCCTGCGGGTGGGCTATGCCGGCCTCGGCCAGATCGTCGCCCTGCCGTGGGCGCCGTCAGGCCCGGCCTTCGACCCGTCCTACGCGCAGACCTACGCGTTCAACCTCGACAAGGCCAAGGACCTGCTTGCCCAGTCGGGGCTGAGCCCGGCCGAGATGAGCGCCTGGAAACTCGTCGTCAACGCAGGCAGCCAGCCCGACGTCGGCATCAGCCAGGTCGTGCAGGCGACGCTGAAGCGCGTGGGAATCAATATCGAACTCGACATGAAGGAAGGCTCGGAACTCGTCGAGACGATGTTGCAGGGACGCTTCGACGCGTTGTTCGGCGGCGTGGGCAACATCCAGAAGTTCCCCTCGCGGCTTGCCACCAACAGCATCTACCGCACGGTGAACAACCCGGTGCTGGGCACGCCGCATCCGCACCCTGAATACGTCGCCGCCATCGAGCGCGTGAACACCACGCTCGGCACCGGCCCGGAGGTGAAGGCTGCCTATGACAACCTCAACAAGGTGCTTGTCGAGACGGCCTTCGGCATTCCGACCAACACCTTCGACCAGGGCGTGATCGTCACCGGAAAGACGGTGGGCGGCTTCACCCTCGACATGGACAACATGCTCGTGCTGCGGACGACGGGCTTCCGCAAGTGATGCAGCAGACTGCGGACAGGACGGTCGCTGGCCAGTCGGCCGACCCCGTCCTGTCCATCAGGTCCCTGTCGGTCACCTTCGTGGGGTCGGGCAAGCCGATCCCGGCAGTCCGTGGTGTCGATCTCGACGTGTTCGAGAACGAGGTTCTGGGCATCGTCGGGGAATCGGGATCCGGCAAGAGCGTCACGGCGCTGGCCGCCGCCGGCCTCCTGCCTGGATCGGCCCGCATCGAAGGATCGATCGTCCTGGCGGGCCGCAACGTGGTCACGGCGGACGCCGACGATCTGCGGCGCATGCGTGGGCAGGACATCGGCGTCGTCTTCCAGGACCCCTCCACGACGCTCAATCCGCTCTTGCCGGTCGGACGGCAGATCGTCGAGGGCGAAGTCGCCCATGGACGGCTTGCGCCAGTTGCCGGGCACGCTCGTGCGGTCGAGCTTCTGCGCGAGGTCGACATCGCCGATCCTGAGAACCGCGCCCGGCAGTTCCCGTTCCAGTTCTCCGGAGGGATGCGGCAGCGGGCCGTGATCGCCATGGCGATGGCCGGGAGGCCGAAGGTCATCATCGCCGATGAGCCCACCACGGCGCTCGACGTCACCGTGCAGGCTCAGGTGCTTGCCTTGCTCGCACTGCGGCAGAAGGAGACCGGCGCGGCGGTGGTCTTGATCACGCATGATCTCGGCGTAGTGGCCGAGGTCGCGCACCGCGTGGCGGTCATGTATGGCGGACGGATCGTCGAGACCGGGGCGGTCCGGGATATCTTCGCTCATCCCCGCCATCCCTACACAGCCGCTCTTCTTCGGAGTGCCCCGCGGATCGACGTGACTGGCGACAGGTTGGACCCGATCCCGGGACAGCCGCCCACGCCGACCGACATGCCAGCGGGATGCGCCTTCCATCCTCGCTGCGCCGTCTCGGCCGGGCGCGAGCGCTGCCGCACCGAGGCGCCGCCGCTGCGCCCGGTCGGCGCGCAGATCGCGGCCTGCCACTTTGCGGAAGAGACGACGGTCGCCAGCGCCGGCATACCGGCCTCGGCCCGCACGCCGCTGTAGGCGGCGGCGCAGCCCGGTCTGCTGGAGGTCAACGATCTCGCGGTTCATTTCCCTATCCGCGCCGGACTGCTGCGCAAGGTCCAGAGCACCGTGCGCGCCGTGGATGGGGTCAGCTTGCGTGTGGCTCGCGGCGAGACGCTCGGCCTCGTCGGCGAGAGCGGATGCGGCAAGACGACGACGGGTCGCGCGATCATGGGCCTCGTCGCCTCGACCGGCGGCAGCATCCGGTTCGACGGTCAGGAGATCCGCGGCCTGTCGCGAAACGACATGCGCGGCGTGCGCCGACGCATGCAGTACGTTTTCCAGGACCCCTACTCATCGCTCAATCCGATGTTGAGCGTAGGCGATGCGATCGCGGAGCCGCTGCGCATCCACGGCCTGTACGACGAGATGGGCGGCGACCGGTGGATCGCGCAGCTCTTCGACATGGTGGGCCTGTCGTCCTCAGTGGCGCACCGACGCCCACGGGAGTTCTCCGGCGGGCAGAAACAGCGGATCGGCATTGCCCGTGCGCTGTCCCTCAAGCCCGGCCTTCTGATCCTCGACGAGCCCGTCGCTTCGCTCGACGTGTCCATCCAGGCGCAGATCGTCAACCTGCTGCAGGACCTGCAGCGCGAACTTTCCCTCGCCTATCTCTTCATCGCCCACGACCTGTCGGTTGTGAAGCACATCTCCGACCGCGTTGCCGTGATGTATCTGGGGCGGATCGTCGAGGAGGCGGGCAAGTCGGACCTCTACGCCGCGCCAACGCACCCCTATACGCAGGCGCTGCTGTCGGCAGTGCCCGTCGTCGACGCAGCCACGCAAGGGCGCGGGCCGCGCATCGTGCTGCAGGGTGAAATCCCCAATCCGTCCGCGCCGCCCTCCGGTTGCCACTTCCACCCGCGCTGCTTCCGGGCCACCGAGCGCTGCAGCGTCGAGGCGCCGGCGTTCGGTCTCGTCGCCGGCACGCGAACCGAGGCGGCCTGCCACCATCCGGGGCCAGGGCCATGATCGGTTCGCTCGAGGCGGCGACCCATATCGCCGCACGCGTCGCCGCCCGGCCTGCCGCGCTGGCCGCCCTGGTCTTTCTCGGCGCGCTGACGCTGCTCGCGACCTTCGCCGGTGCGCTGGGGCTGGACCCCCTCGAGCAGGACATCGTCCGCATGCTGGAGGGCCCCTCCCGCGACTACCCGTTCGGCACCGACGAACTCGGCCGCGACATCCTCGCCCGTGTCATCTTCGGCGCGCGCACGTCGCTGGCCACGGCCGCCGGGGCGGTGCTCCTGGCCGCCGCGATCGGTGTGCCGATCGGCCTCGTCGCCGGCTTCTTCGGCGGCTGGCGCGATGCCGTGCTGATGCGCGTCGTCGACCTTCTGCTCGCCCTGCCGGGGATCATGATGGCGCTGGCGCTGATCGCGGTGCTCGGCCGCAGTCAGGCGGCGGCCCTCGTCGCCGTCGGGATCACGGGCGTGCCGACGTTCGCCCGCGTCGCGCGGGCGCAGGTGCTGTCGCTGCGTCGCCGGGACTTCGTGACGGCGGTCGAGGCCTTCGGCGCGACATCGTCCTACAGCATGTTCCGCACGATCCTGCCCAACTCGTGGAGCCCGATCCTGACGCAGATGGTGGTCCTCTCTTCGGTCGCCATCCTGCTGGAGGCTGCGCTGTCGTTCCTCGGCGTCGGCATCCCGCCGCCCACGCCGAGCTGGGGCGAGATGCTGCGGACAGGCAAGGAATACCTGCACGACGCGCCGACTTTCGCAGTGCTTCCCGGACTGGCGCTGACGCTGACGATCCTTGCGTTCGACACGCTGGGGCGGGCTTTGTCGACCGTCCTTGAAGGCCGCGACACGGTCGTCCCGGCGAGAGGCAACCAGCCATGATCGGCTTCGTGATCCGGCGCCTCCTGCACCTCATCCCCGTGCTCATCGCTGCGTCGGCGCTGATCTTTTTCATGATGTACGCCGTGCCCGGCGGGCCCGTCGCGGTGCTCGTCGGCGAGAACGCGACGCCCGAACAGATCGCCGAAGCGACGCGACAGTTCGGCCTCGACAAGCCGGTGGTGCTCCAATACGTCGAATGGCTCTGGCGCGCCCTCAACGGTGACCTGGGTGTCTCGCTGCACAGCCGGGTTCCGGTGCTGCAACTCATCGGCGAGCGCCTTCCCGCGACCCTCCAGCTCGCCGCGACAGCAACCGTCATCGGCCTCGCCCTCGGCATCCCGATGGCGCTCGTCAGCGCGCTGGCGCAAGGCTCCTGGCTCGACCGGGTTCTCAGCGGATGGAGCGCGCTGGCGCTCGGCGTGCCGACCTTCTGGGTCGGTATCCTGCTCATCCTGCTTTTTGCTGTCGAGTTGCGACTGCTCCCTGCGGCCTCGACCTATGTGCCCTTCTGGGAAGCGCCCTGGCAGATGCTCCGCGCGACCATATTGCCCGCGCTGACGCTGGGGCTCTACGTCTCGGGCATCTTCGCCCGCTTCCTGCGCGGTTCGCTCATTGCCGAGCTCAATGCCGACTATGTCCGCACCGCTCGGTCAAAGGGTCTGACCGAGGGGGCCATCGTGGCTCGCCACGTCATGCGCAATGCCATGCTGCCCTTTGTCACCATCGTCGGGATCATGCTGGCGGGATTTATCGGCGGCGCGGTGGTGACGGAGGCGGTGTTCACCTATCCCGGTCTGGGTCGTCTCGTCATCCAGGCGATCAGCAGCCGCGACTATCCGCTGATCCAGGGCAGCATCCTCGTCATCCTGGCGATCTACATCCTGATCAACCTTCTCGTCGACGTGCTGTACGTCTACATCGACCCGAGGATCGACTTTGGCTGATCCGACATCTCCCCCGGGAGCGGCATCCTGGGCGCCCGCCGACCTGTTCGACCTCTCCGGTCGCGTCGCCGTCGTCACCGGTTCGAGCAGGGGCCTGGGCTGGGCCATGGCACAGGCCCTGGCCGCCGCCGGGGCGCACGTCGTCCTGAATGGACGAGATCCCGCGGCACTGGCCGAGCGACTGGCCGCGCTCCGCGCGCGCGGGCAAGCCGCCGAGGCCGTCCCCTTCGACGCAATGGATGCTGAGGCAGGTTCGGCAGCCCTGAGCGGCATCGCCGCGCGGCACGGTCGGCTGGATATCCTGATCAGCAACGCCGCGGCATCGTTGCGCAAGCCCGCGCTCGATATGTCCGACGAAGAATGGGACACCGACATCGCAGCCAACCTGACGAGCGGCTTCCGCCTCGCCCGGGAAGCGGGACGCGTCATGGTGGCTGCGGGATTCGGCCGCATCATCTTCACGTCGTCGATCAACGGCATGATCGTGCGCCCGGGCATGGCGGGCTACGCCGCCGCCAAGACGGGCCTGTTCGGCCTCGTTCGGGGGCTCGCGGTCGAACTCGCGGGGCGAGGCATCACGGTCAACGCCTTGGCACCGGGCTATTTCCTGACCGACGGAAACGCCGCGACACGCAAGGCGGACCCTGGCTTCCACGACAAAATTGCCGGCCGGATCCCGGCAGGCCGCTGGGGCTCGCCCCATGAACTGGCGGCTGCTGCCGTCTATCTCGCGTCTCCCGCCGCCTCGTTCACCACCGGGGCCGTCCTGACGGTCGACGGCGGCATGACCGTTTCAATCTAGGGTCTCGCCGATGCTGGCTGACGCGGAACGGCTGGAATGCGGTCTTGCTGCCACCTTCGTTGCGGCGGGAGCAACGGCGAATGAGGCGGCCCTCATCGCGCGCCATCTCGTCGAAGCCAGCCTGCGTGGACATGATTCTCACGGAGTCGGTCTCCTGCCTCACTATCTCGAGGCCATCCGCGCCGGCTCGCTGCGGTTGGGGCGCGAGCTTCAGATCGCTCGCGATACGGGTTACCTGCTGGTCTGTGACGGCGCCCAGGGCCCGGGCCAGGTCATGGCGCATGAGGCCGCCCGAATGGGCATTGATCGCGCCCGGCAGCATGGCGTGTGCGTTGTCGCGCTGCGCGACGCCTATCATGTCGGCCGCATCGGCCATTGGGCTGAACAGTATGCTGAGGCGGGTCTCGTTTCGCTGCATTTCGTCAACGTACCGGGCCACGCTGCCGTAACGGCCTTCGGCGGTTCCGCCGCCCGCCTCGGCACTAACCCCTTTGCTGCAGGTTTCCCGCGGCCTGACGGCGAGCCCCTCATCGTCGATTTCGCAACGAGCCGCTGGGCTGTCGGCAAGGTTCGCGTCGCCATGCAGAAGGGCGAGACACTGCCTGAGGGGATTCTGCTCGATGCGGAGGGCTGCCCCACCGTAGATCCGTCCCTCCTCTTTGCGTTACCCTCGGGCGCGTTGCTGCCATTCGGCGAACACAAGGGGTTCGGCCTGGCGATCGCGTGCGAAATCCTTGCCGGTGCGTTGACGGGAGGATTGACGCAGACGGGCGCCAAGGCCGAGGGCGTCACCAACTCGATGCTCACCATCGCGCTTTCGCCCGAGCAATTCTCGGGCGGTGAATCCTACGCCGCGCGCCTGGACGCGCTGGTCGACTGGCTCACGTCGGATGACCCGCGAGGAGCCCCCGTCCGGCTTCCGGGCGACCCCGAACGCACCCTCAGGCGGACGCGGCTTGCCACCGGCATCCCTGTCGAGCCCTCGACATGGGACGCCATGACTGCCGCTGCCGCGGCTCTGGGGTGCACTGACCTGCTGGCCTAGGCACCACGCCGCCGACCCTTCAAACGTGCGAATCCGTGTCGCCCCGCGCGCTGCTTCGAGATCGTCTCTCCAGCAAGACTGGCAGCAGATTGCCAATGACGATCAATACCGCACCCACGATGGTGGCCGGCCGGATCGGATCGGCGAAGATGATGTAGCCGAAGAAGGCGGCAAAGATGAAGCGCGAGTATGGGTATGGCGCCAGCGCCGATGCTTCGGCGCGACGATAGGCTTCCACGAAGAAGAACGTCGCCATCGTCCCCGACAACGCCAGAAGCGTCATCAAGGCGATGGTGTGTGGCCGGAGAGGAACCCACGTCACCACCGCCTGTGGAACCGCGCTGAGAAACACCACTCCTGCCATGTAGAACATGATCGTTTCGGTGCGTTCGGTGAAGGTGAGGGAGCGCGTCAGGATGGTCATGATCGCCCCCAGGAAGGCGCTGGTCAGCCCATATGAGACACGCCAGTCGATCCCGCCGGGGCGCCACATTTCGAGAGCGACCAGCACGCCCGCGAGTCCGAGCAGCGTCGCCCCGATGCGGCTCCGCGTTACGCGCTCGCCGAGCATCGGCCAGGCGAGAAGCAGCAGAAAGAGCTGTGAGGAAAAGCTGAGGGTCGTTGCCAGCGGCAGTTCGAGAAGGCGGAAGCTCATGAAGCCGCACCACCATGCCACGGAGGCCAGCGCGCCGCGGCTCAGATGGCCCCAGATCCGTTTGGTCCGCAGCACCGCGACGCCGTTGCCGGTCAACATCCCGGCGAGCATCGACACCAGCAGGACCTGCGCGCCGGCGCGGAACATGAGGATCTGGCCGAGCGACATTTGCTCACCGATGAGCCGGATCAAGACCGTCTCGCACGTTCCGAACAGTGCTGCGGTGATGAGAAGCAGGGGCGCGATACTTCTCTGGGACAAGAGCCGCGGCCGGGGTTGAGAGGCGGAGGAACAATGTTGCGGGATGCTCACGCGACCGACTGAAGCTCGCCATGCGCGAAATCATGCGGTGACGGACGGGTCTTCAGCCGGCCGGTCCGGGACCGTCAGGGCGGGTGATCCTCGACCGGCGAATACATCCTGCCATGGTCTGGCGTCATCAGCGGTGCGTTGTGCACGACCCTGCCCAGCGTCGGCGACGGTGGCTCGAGGATGCCCAGCGGCACGATCGATGGCCGCCGCCGCGTCCAGGCAACCTCGGGCTCTTGCTCAGGGCCTCGACGCACCCTTCAAGTCGCGCAGGATTTCCCTCGCGGCATTGTGGCCCGGGGCGCCCGTCACGCCGCCGCCCGGGTGCGAGCCGGATCCGCAGTGATAGAGCCCGGCTATGGGCCCACGATAGGCGGCGTAGCGGGGCAGGGGACGCGCCGAGAACAACTGGTCGAGGCCCATGACGCCATGAAAGATGTCCCCGCCGACCAGTCCGAAGGTCTCTTCCAGGTCCAGCGGCGATAGCACTTGCCTGCCGACGACCATCGAACCGAAGCCCGGCGCGTATCGGTCCACCGTCGCGATCATCAGGTCCGCGACCTCCTCTCGGCAATCGGCCCAGGTCCGGCCGGCCGGCAGGTCGTAGGCGGTGTGCTGGCAGAACAGGCTGGCGACATGGGCGCCGGGGGGTGCGAGGCTGTCGTCGAGCGTTGAGGGAATGAGCATCTCGACGATGGGCTCCCGGCTCCATCCGTGCAACCGGGCTTCGCAATAAGCGCGGTCCATGTAGCCGAGGCTCGGCGCAAGGATGATTCCCGCCGTGTGGTGCTCGTCGGGATCCGGCAACGCGGAAAATCGAGGCAGGCCGCTCAGGGCGACGTTCATCCGGAACGTCGCCGATCCACAGCGGTATGCCTTCATCGCGGTGGCAAACGCGGCAGGAAGATGATCGTCCTCAACGAGACGGCCGTACAACAGCTTGGGGTTCACATTCGCGACGACTGCGCGCGCACGGATGACCTCGCCGTCGTCGAGCTTCGCGCCGACCGCGCGGCCATCCTCCACCAGGACGCGGCGAACCGGCGCCTCGACGCGGATCTCCGCGCCGGCGCTGGTCGCGCTGCGGGCCATGGCCTGCGTGATCGCACCCATGCCGCCGATTGCATGGCCCCAGACGCCCTTCCTCCCGCCGATCTCGCCAAGCGTGTGATGCAACTGGACATAGGCCGAACCCGGCGAGTAGGGGCTGGCATAGTGCCCAACGACGGCATCGAAACCGAACAGCGCCTTGACGAGATCGGATTCGAACCAGCCGTCGAGATAGTCCCCTGCGGATTTCGTCAGCAGGGCGTGCAGCGACAAAAGAGTTTCGCTGCCGTGCCGTCGCAGGGCGTTGCCGAGGCCGAGGGCCTTCAGCGCCTCGGGCACCCACTCGCTTGGACCGCCTGACGTCACGTTGGGCGGCGTCCTCAGGAGCAGTGGCCGAAGGAGATCCCCGACGGCGTCGATCACTCGCGCGTATTCGCCGTATCGCTCGCCATCCCTTGGGGAAATCGAGGCGATCGAGGCCGCCGTGTGGTCCGGTCGCGTCAGCAGGAACCGTCCGTCTGCAGCGGGGACGAAGTTGTTCGCTTGGCGCGGCACGATCCGCAGGCCATGGTCGTGCAACCGCAGATCCCGGATGACCTCGGGGTTCAGAAGGCCAACCGTGTAGGAGGCAACCGAGTTGCGGAAGCCGGGGTGGAATTCCTCCGTGACGGCGGCTCCGCCCACGACGCCGCGTCGCTCGACGACCCGCACCCGCAATCCCGCCATGGCCAGATAGGCTGCACACGTCAGGCCGTTGTGGCCTGCGCCGATGACGAGGGCATCGCAATTGCTCAAGGTATAGAAACATCTCCTGAAAGCGGGCCCGACGCAACTCGGCAGCAGTCAGCGCTGATCTGATAAGGCATCATCAACATTGGAATTCCGCTCGAGTCGACTGCGCAGTCTTTCGACGACCTTGTGTACAGCCAGAGGAATTGCACCATGATCGTACCGAGAGAGGATGAACGCAATCTGTTGCTGCGTCTGGCGTGCGGAGCCGAAATCGGCAGGACGTCGAACAACTCGATAAGCTCTGTAGCGCTGAATGACAGCCATGGAACAATCCCTTTATCAATCACACCTCAAGCCTAGCCCGAAGCCGCAAAGAGAATATGAACCGCAGCTTTGAACAAGCGGTAACAGTTCCTAAAACTGCAACCTTAATTCGGAAGGTGGAGTACAAAATTTGCTTAGGGATGAAGGCGGTCACGTGGCGGTGGTGGCCATTTTATGAGTGGGTGAACGTCAATTCAGTGCAATAACCTACGCGCAAAAGATCGGTCGGCAGCATCTGTCGATGCTGACCCTTTGAGGTGAAGGCACGTGCTCCGCGCGTTTTTCTCATTCGCAATGATGATTGCATGCCTTCCAAGCAATGCGGGCGAAGCTGCGGGCACAGCGCACTACATCAGGCTTGACGTAAAGGCCTTCGCCGATGGTTCATCGCGCGTGGTGGATCGCGGCGATTTTGTCTTTCGCAACGACATCGTTCGAACGGCCGCTGAAAGCAGCGCAGTCCTTGACTTGAACAATAAGTCCACACTGTCCATGGGTCCTCTATCACAGGTGAAGATAGACGGATTTACGATGGGTGAAGACGGGCGTCCAAGGTTCGTTGAACTGTTGCGAGGCGCCTTCCGTTTCATGAGTT
>JAIYAB010000254.1 GCA_027489275.1 Hyphomicrobiales bacterium | reverse complement strand
GGGGCCTTCAGCGCGGCAGCGATCTCCTCGGCCAGTACGGTCTTGCCGGTGCCGGGCTCGCCCTTCACCAGCAGGGGTCGTTCGAGCACGATCGCCGCGTTGACGGCGACGGTGAGATCCTCGGTGGCAACGTAGCTCTCGGTCCCGTTGAAGCGCATGTCTCATCCTGCCGGTGGCGTCAGGAGGCAACCTAGGTTGGGGCCCTGCCGGCGGCAAGCGTCCCTATGCCGCCGCCCTGCGGACCCACGCCAGAGCGCCGAGACCGGCGGCGCGACCGGTGGCAAAGGACGCCTGCAGCAAGTAGCCGCCGGTGGGCGCCTCCCAGTCCAGCATTTCGCCGGCGACGAAGACGCCGGGCAACCGGCGCAGCATGAACGTGTCGTCGACCTCCTCCAGCTTCACCCCGCCGGCGGTCGAAATCGCCCGGTCGATCGGCCGCACCCCGACGAGGCGAATAAGCACTCCCTTCGCCAGCCGTGCGAGCCCGTCCGGCGTCGCCGGCATCACATTGCCGGCCGCCTCGCGCATCAGGCCGATGGCGACGGGCGACAGGCCCGCCGCCTTGCGCAGCGCGTTGGTCAGCGACTCCCCGGGACGCTGCTGCATCGCGCGCTCGGCGAGCCGGGCGACCAGCACTCGCTCCGTCCAGTCGGGCTTCAGGTCGATGTAGAGGCGCGCCTTGCCCGTCGTGGCGATGGCCTCGCGCATGGCGGCGGACAGCGCGTAGATCGCGCCGCCCTCGACGCCGTGTTGCGTCACCATGAACTCGCCGCGCAGGCGGCGGTTGCCGTGCGTGAGCGCCACGCCCTTCACCGGCTGCCCCGCGAAGCGCTCCCGCATCACCTGTGACCACGCGACGTCAAAGCCCGCGTTGGAAGGCACCAGGGGCGCAATCGCGATCCCGCGCTGCGCCAGCGGCGCGACCCAGGCGGCATCCGACCCGAGTCGCGGCCAGCTCGCCCCGCCGAGCGCGAGCACCGTCGCGTCGGCGCGGACGGTCTCCTCGTCGCCTGCGTCGGTCCGAAACAGCAGTGCGCCGTCGTCCGTCCAGCCGAGCCAGCGATGGCGCGCGACGAGGCGGACGCCCTGCCCGTCGAGCCGGCGCAGCCACGCGCGCAGCAGCGGCGAGGCTTTCATCGCCTTTGGGAAGATGCGGCCGCTGGACCCCGTGAACACGTCCTGCCCAAGCCGCTGCGCCCACGCCACAAGCGCTGCCGGCGGAAAGGCGCGGACGGCGGCGGCGATCGACCCGCTCGCGCCGCTGGCGTCGTAGCGGGAGAGAAACGCGCCGAGATCGTCGCCCAGCCCCTCCGAATGCGTCAGGTTCAGCCCACCCCGGCCGGCAATCAGGAACTTTCGGGCCGGCGACGGCATCCGGTCGTGGACGACGACCTCGACTTCCCCCGGTGCCGCCGCGCCGGCCACCGTCTCCGCCGCCATGAGTCCGGCCGGCCCGCCGCCGATGACGACGACTGACCGTGTCGTGCTGTTCGATGCCATGAAAGGCCTCCTGCTGGGGCTGTAGCGCCTGCGCCCGTTCGCGGCAATCGCGCATCCGATCAGACGCCCGTCCTTGACACGGGGGCGTCCGCGTCCCACCTCAGGCGGCGGGAGGCCTGCCATGATCAGGATCGTCACATCGTCGTCGGGCCGCGTCGGAACGGCCACGATTCCCGGCTGGGCCGTCGCGCTCGGCGGGGTGGCGGCCCTTGCGCTGGGTCTCGTGATCCTGGTGCTCGGCGCGGGACTCGCCCTGCTTCTGGCGCCCATCGCCATCGGCGCGGCGTTCCTCGCCCGCTGGCGGCTGAAGAAGGCCTTCGCCGAGGCGGCCGCTCAGATGCAGCGCGGCCAGGACCGCGCGCCGGACGGCGTCATCGACGCGGAATACCGGGTCATCGACGACAAGCGCCCGTGAGGCGCGTGCGGCCCTTGCCCCGCCGTCCCGGCCGCACGACAATCGTTCGATGTTCCTGACCTTCTTCACAAACCTGCGCGAGGCAAAGGTTCCCGTCACCTTGCGGGAGTACCTGACCCTCATGGAGGGGCTCGACAAGGACGTCGCGGATCTCTCCGTGGACGCGTTCTACCACCTCGCCCGCGTCTGCCTCGTCAAGGACGAGCGCAATCTCGACAAGTTCGACCGCGTCTTCGGCCAGACCTTCAGGGGCGTGCTCGGCCCACCCGCCGCGGACGACGACGCGCTGCTCGCCTCCATTCCGCAGGAGTGGCTGCGCAAGCTGGCCGAGAAGCACCTCACCGACGAGGAGAAGAAACAGATCGAGGCGCTGGGCTGGGACAGGCTCTGGGAGAAGCTGCAGGAGCGGCTGCGCGAGCAGAAGGGCCGGCACCAGGGCGGCAACAAGTGGATCGGCACCGCCGGCACCTCCCCCTTCGGCGCCTACGGCGTCAATCCGGAAGGCATCCGCATCGGCCAGGAGAAGAACCGCAATTTCAGCGCGGTGAAGGTGTGGGACCGTCGCGAGTTCAAGGACCTCGATGACAGCGTCGAACTCGGCACACGCACCATCAAGATCGCGCTGCGCCGCCTGCGGACGTTTGCGCGGACCGGGGCCGCCGACGAACTGGACCTCGACGCCACCATCCGCGAGACGGCGAGCCATGGCTGGCTCGACGTGCAGATGCGCCCCGAGCGGCGCAACGCCGTCAAGGTGCTGCTGTTTTTCGATATCGGCGGCTCGATGGACTGGCACGTCGGCCAGGTGGAGGAGCTGTTCTCCGCCGCTCGCGCCGAGTTCAAGCACATGGATCACTTCTACTTCCACAACTGCCTGTACGAGGGCGTGTGGAAGGACAATCGCCGCCGCCGCGAGGCGCTGACGCCGACCTTCGACATCATCCGCACCTATCCTTCCGACTACCGCGTCGTTTTCGTCGGTGACGCCTCGATGAGCCCCTACGAGATCGTGCAGCCGGGCGGCTCGGTGGAGCACTGGAACGAGGAGGCCGGGCAGGTGTGGCTTCAGCGCATGCTCGCCCACTTCCCCCGCGCCGCCTGGATCAACCCCGTGAAGGAGAGCCAGTGGGGCTACACCCAGTCGATCCAGATGCTGAAGGGGCTGATGGAGGGCCGCATGTTCCCGCTCACCCTCGAGGGCCTCGAGGGCGCGATGAAGGCGTTGCGGCGATGAACGCGGGATCCGCCGCGCCCGCCGCCGTTCTGCCGGCAGGCGATGACGACGACGTCCCGACTTACCGCCAGCGCCCACGGCCTTTCGGACCCGAAGTGACGTGGCGACTGGAGCCTGAGCACCTCTTTGCCGACAGCGGGTTGCGCAACAAGCGCGTGCCATATTCGCGCATCGCCGCGATCCGGCTCACCTACGCGCCGACGAACATCACCTCAGTGGCGTTCAAGACGGCTATCCGCCTCGAGGACGGCAAGACGCTGACCTTCGGGTCGCTGTCGTGGAAGACGTATTTCGAGGTCGACCGGCAGGACGCGGCTTACCGCGCCTTCGTGACGGACCTCGTCGCGCGCACCGGCGACGCCAATCCCGGCGTCGCACTGATCGCCGGCAAGTCGAAGCCGATCTGGTTCGCAGCCGCCGTCGTCGGCGCCGGTACGGCCGCCACGATGGCCGGCGCGATCGGCTGGGCCCTGTCGAACGGGTCATGGGCTGTCGCCGGATTGGCGACGCTGTTCCTCGTGCCCTTCGCCTGGCAGGCCTGGGGCATGGCCGTTCGGAATCGGCCTGGTACGTTCCGGGCGAATGCGGTGCCGGAGGCCCTGTTGCCGAAAGGCTGAGGCGGGACCGGCCGGGCCAGAGCCCGGCCGCCGTTGCCGAGGCAACCGGCCTTACAGGGTGCCGCGGATCACCAGCACCGAGCACTCGGCGTGGCGCACGATGGTGGAGGCATTGGACCCGAGCAGGTAGGTCGCCATGCCGGGCCGGTGCGAGCCGACGACGATCAGGTCCGCCCCGATCTTCTTCGCCTCGGCGAGAACCTCGTTGTAGACCGAGCCCATGCGGATGCTCGTCGTCACCGAGCCCTTCGGCAGGGCGACGGTGGCCGCCACGTCGGCGATCTCCTTCTCGCATTGGCTCTGCTGCTCCTCGTCGAAGGACGGGGGCACGTACTCCATGAAGGTCACCGGCAGGATCGAACGGACATAGACGAGCGCGACCTTGGCGCCGGTGATGCCGGCGAGCGCGACGGCCTTGTCCAGCGCTGGGCGGGATACTTCGATCTCAGCGAGATCGACGGGAACGAGAATCTGCTTGAACATTGGGGGACCTCCCTTGAGCCGCACGGCAAGGGCACCCTAGGCGCGGGCCAGGGATGTCTCCTTGCGGCAAGTCAAGTTCCGCCCCCTCGCGTCAAAGTGCAACCTGTGGTTCGCAT